>JABJMI010000116.1 GCA_018659505.1 Planctomicrobium sp. | reverse complement strand
GTCCTCGGCTTCAAACTCTCCGAGCAGATGCTGTTCTCCCCCATCCATAAGAGATTGAAAAGCAACTCACAAGCTAAGCAAGTTTTGAAAGTTGCCCATCATCCATATGGCTTCGCTCCGTCGGAGGCAGCCAATTAACTATGGGGAAGGGTTATTTACATCGATCGGCAAATTTTTACTCAGACGTCATAGATTTTGAGTCCGTTTCTAACCGCTTCCAAAGGTATTCCTCCGGGGGATCGTCGAAGTCGATAAGGTGCATTTGCTTATCGTCAATACTGAGGATCTTGAAATAGGCTTTCTCGCCGAAGTCGGAGATGAGGCGTTTCTTACCCTTCTCAGGGGAGCCTCCGACAATTGTGTGTACAAGCACATTGTCCTTTTTTAATGTCCATTCGAGGTCGAGATCTAGTTCAGAACCATATCGTAATGCGGTTACGAAATCGAAGGTGACGTGGATTGTGGCTGTGCCGTCGGAGCGGTTTTCGATGACGCGTCTGATTGCTCCATCTAAAACCCATTCACCGAGAACATCTTCGGCGGTCACAACGAGTGGTTCTTCTCCTGTCTCTTCCTTACTCGAACCTAGTTTGACTTCACCAGAGTGCTTGACACTCGTCTCACTTTTCCCTGAAAGAAGCGTCCCTCTCCATTGCAAACCGTATCTTTGGGCAATGAAAAACGCTCCCGCAATGAACACAACAGGCAGCAGCAGCCAGCGTTTGCGGAACCTCTTCTGACCTTTGTCTTGGTCTTTATTCTCGGATGGAGACTCTTGTTCACTCATCTGATCACTTCATACAATCAACAGGAGGCGCTATGAGACATACAGTTATACTTAGCCTTGTTCAGTATACAATTTACAATCGTATCTCAACACGCCAGAATTGACTATCCGTACTTCCGATTTGTATAGATTGGTAACGATACTATGACATTCATTCGCTGAAACTTCCAAATAATTGGGATGAACTGAGATAAGCATGATAAAAAGATTTTCAAAGCTCTCACTCTTCGCACTCCTCTTACTGACGACGACCTGCGGAGTCATCTCCGCGGAAGAGAATGTCTCGCCCGCTGAAGGTGACAAAATAGTCATCCTGGGGAATACGCTCGCTGAGCGAATGCAGTATTTCAACTACTGGGAAACCTTGCTGCACAACCGTTTTCCCGAAGAGAAACTGATTGTGAGAAACCTCGGTTGGTCCGCTGACGAGATCGATCAGCGAATGCGGTCTCAAGACTTCAAAGATCACGGGCATACGCTTGTCGATCACCAACCGAATATTGTTCTCGCCATGTTTGGTTTCAATGAGTCTTTCGCTGGCAAAGAAGGCGTCAAAGCTTTCGAAGAGAAGTTGACGAAGTTCGTTAAAGATACTCAGGCGTTGAGATACCCATATGCAACATACAAGCGGGGATCATATACCCCGCAGATGCAGGACAAAGAAGGGAAACCCGAACACGATGTTCGAGTCGTTTTGGTTTCTCCGATTGCCAATGAAGACATCAAAGATCGCGGCATTACAGCCGGCACTGACAACAACCAGAATATCGCACTCTACACCGCTGCGATGGAGCGAGTCGCTAAAGCCGAAGGCGTTCCGTTCGTTGATTTGTACACTCCATCAAAGAAGATGCTGGATGCGTCAAAACAGCCTTTGACGATCAACGGTATTCACCTAAACGATGAAGGCTATAGCCAGTTAGCGAAGATCTTCGATCAAGGACTCTTCGGTAAAGCCAAATCATCAAAGGGTGACCTCGAGGAATTGCGTGCAGAAGTCGCTGAGAAGAACTTGCAGTTCTACTACGACTATCGAGCGGTCAACGGCTTCTACATTTATGGCGGACGTAAAAAGCCATTCGGTGTTGTGAACTTTCCTGCCGAGTTTGAAAAACTCCGCAAGATGATCGCTGTCCGCGATGAGCGCATCTGGAAAGTCGCTTCGGGGAAATCTGTCTCAGCTGAGATCGATGATTCGGGAACCGGTGATTTCGCAACCATCGAAACCAACTTCAAAAACGAAGTTTACGTCACTCCCCCAGAAGAAGCAGCTGAATCGTTCACTTTACCTGATGGTTTCGAAATCAGTTTGTGGGCATCAGAAATCGATTTTCCGAATCTGGAAAACCCGGTTCAATTCACGTTTGATGGTCAAGGTCGCATGTACCTGACCACCATGCCATCCTATCCAATGTATCTTCCCGGTCATCCTGTAGACGATAAAATCCTGATTCTTGAAGACACGAATGCGGACGGAAAGGCAGATAAAGAGATTGTCTTCGCTGAGGGATTGCATGTCCCAACAGGCATCGAACTCGGCAACGGCGGGGTTTATGTTGCACAGCAACCGAACATCATGTTCATTCGAGATACCGATGGTGATGACGTCGCTGACGATTATCAATTGCGATTACACGGTTTTGATTCCGCCGATTCGCATCATTCGATTAGTGCTTTTGAACTAGGACCAGGTGGAGAGCTTTACTTCCAGGAAGGAACCTTCCATCACAGCCAAACGGAAACCCCTTCTGGTCCTGAACGAGTTGCCAACGCGAGCGTCTTTCGCTACGAACCTCGCTCGGAAAAAATGGATATTTATGTCTCTTACAACTTCGCAAACCCTTGGGGGCATTGCTTCGATAAATGGGGGCAGAACTTCGTCGCTGACGCATCAGGCGGAGCGAATTACGTTGGAGCTGCCTTCTCTGGAGACCTTGATCATCCTCGCAAGCACCCAGGACTGAAGCAGTTCCTGGTCAAACAATGGCGACCAACTTGTGGTTGTGAAATTGTCTCAAGTCGGCATTTCCCGAAAGAAATGCAGGGTGACTATTTGCTGAATAACTGCATCGGATTCCAGGGAGTTCTTCAATACAAATTCAAAGACGAAGGCTCCGGATTCTTCGCAGAACCGACCGATCCATTACTGCGATCTTCTGATCCAAACTTCCGTCCGGTCGATCTACAGTTCGGTCCTGATGGGGCGTTGTATGTTCTCGACTGGTTCAATCCTTTGGTCGGTCACATGCAACACAACATTCGTGATCCAAATCGAGATCAAAAGCATGGTCGTATCTGGAAGGTGACTTACAAGAAGAATCCCCTTCTCAAGCCGACTAAGTCAGCAAAAATTTCAACTGAAGACCTCGTCAATATTACGCTCAAAGAATACGAAGACCGGACTCGATTCCAGGCTCGTCGAGAATTAGGTTCACGTGACACCAAAGAAGTTGTCGCTGCGGTGGACAAAGCTGTCGCTGCAATAGATGCCGTCTCAAGTGTGAATCGAGCAGTCGAAGGGACCGATGGGGATAGCGAAGCTGTAGAACACCACCTCCTGGAATTGCTCTGGGTGAAACAGCATCATGATGCGGTTGACGTTGCATTGCTGGATAAACTTCTAGCTGCCAAAGATGCTCGAGCAAGGGCAGCGGCAGTTCGAGTGCTTTGCTATTGGAGAGACCGAGTCGAGGAACCACTCGCGAAACTACAGGCGTCAATTCACGACGAGCATCCTCGTGTGAGATTGGAAACTGTTCGTGCATTGAGTTTCTTTGACAACCAACAGGCATTAGATATTGCCGTTGAATCTTTGATCTACGACCAAGATGTCTATCTTGAATACACGCTCAAAGAAACAATGGAAACATTGCAAAACCGCATTGATGCAGCGGCGAAAGCTGTCTCAGCGACTACTTCGAATTAATATTCAGGAAGAGTTTCTGTGAGCAATCAGCCCGATGGGAAACTATCGGGCTTTTATTATGTCTTTTGTGACAATCATTAAGGCGAAATTCACCACGGAGGCACAGAGGGTGTAAATCGATTGGTTGATAGAAACGCTTTGTTCACACTCTCTGCAATATGATTAGGTGTCTCTTCGATAGTTGATTGAATTTTAAGATGCCCGACTTATGTCCAGTTTTCGTGGAGCTTGCCATAGGTACGATCTTACAATT
>JABJMI010000410.1 GCA_018659505.1 Planctomicrobium sp. | reverse complement strand
ATAGGAATCATCTTCGTCTCAAGACTGATGGGAAGAGCAGGCACACTTTTGCTGACAGTCGTTGCAGTCATCTACCTTGCAGCTGGAGTCTATAATTCGCTTCAGGCTTGAACTGAAACGAATCCAAGTTACTCCTCATCCTCAGGTCGTCGTTCCCGCTGGCTTTTCAGTTCATCCAGCCGTTTTTTAATCTCAGCCTCATGCCCACGGTTCACTGGTTCATAATAAGTCTTCTCAACTCCCAGATAATCTTGATCGACCCAGCCATCTTCAGAGTTATGAGCATATTGATAGCCTTCGCCGTGACCGAGGTCTTTCGCTCCTTTGTAATGCGAGTCTTTCAGATGTGAAGGAACCGGGACCACTCGATGGTTTTGGATGTCGTCCATGGCTGCGTTGATTGCTTTGTACGAGGCGTTTGATTTTGGAGCGGTCGCTAGATAGGTCACCACCTGTGCCAACATGATTCGGCACTCCGGCATCCCAACACGTTCTGTTGAATTCGCAGCTGCGTTGGCGATCACCAATGCTTGTGGGTCGGCGTTGCCAATATCTTCCGATGCAGAAATTACGATGCGTCGAGCGATGAACCTTGGATCTTCGCCTGCGACTAACATTTTCGCCAACCAATAGATGGCAGCGTCTGGGTCGCTGCCGCGAATACTTTTGATGAATGCACTGGCAACATCATAATGCTGATCTCCCTTCGCATCGTAGAGAACCGCCTTCTTCTGGATCGATTCTTGTGCCACTTGTAGGTCGAAAACTTTATGCCCGGCATCCAATGAGAGAACCCCAATCTCCAATGCGGTCAAAGCTCTTCGGGCGTCTCCGTCACAAATCTCTGAAAGAAAGTTGATTGCTTCGTCGGTTGCCTCAGCGTGTGTTTCACCCAGTCCTCGTTCTCTGTCAGTTAAAGCTCTCCAAAGCAATTGCGAGATATCTTCTTCTTCGATCGACTTGAATTCGAAAACCTGACTACGACTAATCAGTGCAGACGCGAGCGAAAAGAAAGGGTTCGCTGTCGTGGCAGCGATCAGGTTCACGACTCCCGCTTCCACATCAGGCAGCAGAACATCCTGCTGAGTCTTGTTGAAATGATGAAGCTCGTCAACGAAGAGAATCGTCCTTCCATCTCCACGAGAAAGGCGATCTCGCGCAGCGTCGAGTTCTGTTCGCAATTCCTTCACTCCGACCGACGCTGCATTGAGAACTGCAAAGTGACAACGAGTCTGTTGAGCGATTACCTGTCCAAGAGATGTCTTTCCCGTTCCCGGAGGACCATAAAAAATCATCGACCCCAAACGATCAGCCAAAAGCATCCGACTCAATAACATCCCTTCGCCCAGGAAATGTCGCTGACCAACAAACTCATTCAGAGTACGTGGTCTCATCCGCGCAGCGAGTGGCTGCGCTTTATTACGTTCTTCTTTCTCTTGCGAATCAAACAGACTTGGCATTTTTTAATCGATGATCATGTTTCGAGACCTCGTCGGCTGGGTCGCGACCCAGCAAATTGAGAACCCTATGGTTTTGATAAATGTTAGTTCATTGTTGATCTACATTGACAGCCAGAGAATGTTTCACGTGAAACAGATTAATCTTCTGCTATATTGCGAATTGTGAATTGATATTATTTCGCAACGGATGGAGATCAGAATGTGGTTTCGCTCACTCACCGGTTTAGATGAAGCATCCCCCGAGCAAGTCCGTGAAAACATCACAATCAATGGAGACGAATTGGTCTCTGCTGTAAATGGAAAGCGATTCAGGTTTGGAGAGTTGGAGGTTCTCTCATTAAAAGAACTCCGTCACCGAGTTCAGTCTGCAATGTCGGTACCAAAACCAAACACCATTCGAGAAGTGGTCGCGAATGTTCAAGACTTGCACTGTGACGAGAGCAAAGCTGGCGCGCTATTTCAAGTCGCCTCTCAATTCAATCTCCTGGAAATGATTTCCCCCAATGTTTCCCCTGAAGAAGGGATCAGCATCTATGAAAGTGACCGAACTCAGGGACCAGCCTGTGCGATTGCCTGCGGAGCGGGAACGATTTACCGCAATTACTTTGTGCCTATAAATGAAAAGATCGGGCAAACAGAAAATAATCAGATTGATTGCCTGGCTGCACTTGGCAAAGAGTTGGGCAACCAAAATGGTGAATTATGGACGATGAGAAACGGTTACGCCCTAGCGACAGCGAAAGGGTTGCAGAAGATATCCACGCGGTTGGAAAATGCGAACGAAAACGAACTCGATAGGTTGAGGCAACTGTTGCAAGTCGGCGTCCAATGGGGTTCTCAGGTGACGTTGAAGGCTTGCGAGCACAGCGTCTCGCAGGTTTATTGCTCTGCTTTACCTGTCGCCTATTCTCGTTATTCCCCAAGCCTTTGGGAAAGTTTTGCCTGCCTGATACTTGAAGCGGCATACGAGGCAACCATTTGTGCAGCCATCTTAAATTCCCACAAAACTAGCAGCCAGCAACTCTATCTGACTCTATTAGGCGGAGGAGCATTTGGAAACAAAACAGACTGGATCATCAGTGGTCTTCAGCGCGCTCTTGCAATGTATCCCGATTTTGGACTCGATATTCAGATCGTGAGTTATGGTTCTGCGAACCCAGTGGTTCAATCGGTTTGTTCTGAGTTCTATCGCAACTGTTCCAGCTACATCCAATCTGCTCGGCATGAATGAAAAGCTGAAAAAGGAATCACTTGAATAGACTCTCTTAACTCCCAGTTCCTGCACTTATCTCTCGAGAGTAATCACAGGTTGAGTGCAGAGAAACGTATTCCAACACGTCGGCTGTGAAGCCGATAGCATAAAAAAAACGGGGCAATGATATTTTTCGGGTTACTTGAAAGTTCAAAGTTCCTCGGTTGGGACCGGATTTATTTCCAGATCAGTGGCTGCTTCTTCCTCTTGCCAGAGTTTTAGTTCGTTCTCGTAGAATTCAATGTTGTCATCATCGGGGATGACTTCTTTAAAGACCCGAATAAGACGTTCAAGAGTTGCGGGGGTCTCCTCATCGAATGAAATCTGACACATTCCGACAAACCATTCCGGTTTGTCTGTCAATTTCTCAATTGACTCAATAATTAGGTCGTCCTGGTCTTTGGGGAGTGTTTGTATCAGACCGTAGATATTGTCTCCTGACAAAGGATCGTCTTTCACACCAGCTTGATAGGCTTCGATCGCCTTGTCAGTTTCACCGAGACCCTGAAATGCGTCACCTCGCATTAAATGATACGACGAATCTTTTGCCAGCTTCTGTGCGTAAAAATCGATCTCCTTGATCGCTGATTCATACTCGCCCATTAAGTTGTAGGATTTAGCTGCAAGCAGATGCATGATTGGGCTGTCTGAATTGAGTTCGATCGCCTTCTTTGCTGCCAAAATCGCTTCCTCTGGTTCACCTTGTTCTTGATATACAACGGCGTACCCCATCCAACGCATTGAGTCGAACAAGGGTGGGAACTTGACGTCCTTAACCAAATCCAGCTGTGCGAGTGCCTCATCCAGCCGACCTTCAGCAACGAGTTGAAACGCCCCAACCAACGATTGCAACTCTGAAAGATTGAGAGAACTGTTGCCTGCTGCCTGGAAAGTGGTTGCCATGATTGTTGAAAACCTGATTCCGACATCGAGATTTTCAACATCGTAGACTTTCCAACTCTGAGACGATTTCATCAGCCACCAACGCCATTTCATCGGAATTCCATCAGTGTCCCAACTCCGACAATAACAGACAACTTCGTCATCACTGATCTTGCGAACACTGCGAACCTCTACCCTTTCCCAAGTCCAACCAGTCAATGGGTCTGAGAGTCTCGTTGCCATTTTCTTATTCATCATCTTCAAGAACTCGGGGTCAAGCACATTGAATTGCTTTGGAATCATGCCTTGTTGCTTTAGGGAACTCATCATCAAGCGGATATCCAACGATCTGGTGAGTTTGTCCACTTCTCCTGATTTGATATCCCTTCCCAGTTGTTCCATAAAGCTTTGGATTTCTTCGAGGTTAACTTCACTATCAACAATCGCATCCTGACCGAAGGATTGAGTGACCTCCTCATGTTTTTCTGTGGTCGACTCTTGCGTGATCGTCGGTTGTTTGGAACATCCCGTCATCAGGAAAATCAACAGTCCAACGATGAGTGAGATTTTCGACATAATGCAGACCATCTGATTGAAATTGTAGTTGGCATAGATAGACAGTAAGTTCATTATGCCAAGTGAAATTATGTTATAGAAGCTACCCATTTATAGATTGTTAGGTTTCGTAGCTGTTCGTATTGGTCACATGGAATTGAATTGACTATTATCCCGTGATGTCTTACGACGGTTCTTTGAAACCGAGAAAGGAATCACGATGTCGAGTATTTCCAACTTATTGTTGAAATCAGTTTTTGCAGCGATCTTCGCTGTGCTTTGTATAAATCATGGGGTCGCAGCTGATGCCAAGCTGCCTCCTTCTCCGGAGTTGCCGCAGCGAATTAGCCCCTTTGAGGGATTGACCGACCCACTGACTGGTGAGAGTCTTTCAACTTTCACTCCTAAACATTCAGGCTCCGTGAGCGAGAAACGCAAGTCGGCGGCACTCGCTCAGTACATGACTGGACGTATCAACTCTGAGCGTAAACGCTTCCCAAAGGCTCTCGCAGCTTTTGAAAAAGCAATTGAACT
>JABJMI010000117.1 GCA_018659505.1 Planctomicrobium sp. | reverse complement strand
GCATTTGACGAATCAATGCTGAAAACCGAACTCAAAGCAGCCTCCGCAGAAGCCGAGAAAGCCTTCAAAAACGCGGGAGTCTATATCGAGAAGTTTGTGCAGAAGCCTCGCCATGTGGAAGTTCAAGTCATCGCAGACCAGCATGGCAATGCCGTTCACCTCTGGGAACGTGATTGCACGATGCAGCGAAAGCACCAAAAACTTATCGAAGAGTCCCCTGCCCCTAATCTTCCACTCAAAATACGCGAAAGCATCTGTGAAGCTGCAACTCGACTTATTTTGAACGCCGGATACTACAACGCTGGTACGGTTGAATTCATTGTTGATCCCGATGACAACTTTTACTTCATCGAAGTCAATGCCCGTATTCAGGTGGAACACCCAGTCACCGAAATGGTGACAGGCATCGACCTTATTCAACAACAAATCCGTGTCGCTGCGGGAGAGAAATTAAGCTTTAAGCAAAGCGATATTCCGTGCAATGGTTGCTCAATGGAAGTACGAATTAACGCCGAAGATCCAGATCAGAACTTTCGTGGGTGTCCGGGCATGATCGAAGACTTACGAGTACCGGGTGGACTCGGAGTACGATTTGACTCACATGTCTACGCCGGTTATATGATCAGTCCCTATTATGATTCGATGATCGGGAAGCTGATCGTCCATAAACCAACTCGGGAAGAGGCGATCACCTGTATGCTGCGGGCGCTGAATGAATTTTATATCGATGGACCAGGAATCAAGACGACGATTCCTCTATCAAAGAAGATTCTCAATCACTCGGTTTTCCGCAATGCGGAGGGAGATACCAAGTTTGTAGAACGGACTTGGTAGAGAGCATCCATTGAACTCTGCTCCCGCATCATAGAATGTTGATTTAGTCTGATCGCTTGAACGAGAACGTCGGCAATTCTACGATGCCGCGCTGAGATACACTCAATAAACACAGAAATCGGTCATCCTAGTGATGACAAAGTATTAGTACCTGTTATCAATAATGATGACGCATAATTAACATTCGGAGACATAAATATGAGAGTTGCTTGTTTAACTGGTGGTGGAGACTGTCCTGGATTGAATGCCGTGATTCGTGGTCTCGTTCGTACAATTCACAACTCAGGTGGTGAAACGATCGGTTTTCTCGAAGGTTGGAGAGGAGCCATCGAAGGGAATTATATCGAACTCGATCCGATGAAGACCGATGAAATCCTTCCAGTGGGCGGAACAATTCTTGGCTCTTCTCGAACAAATCCCTACAAAGAACCTGCTCAAGCCGAAAAAGTTGTCGAGACCTTCAAAAAATTGAATCTCGATTGCCTCGTCGCCATTGGTGGAGATGACACATTAGGTGTCGCCAGCAAACTGTACAGCGACTTCAATCTCCCAACCATCGGTTGTCCGAAGACAATCGATAACGATCTCAGCAGTACCGACTTCACGTTTGGTTTCGATACTTGTTTGAATACCGTTCAAGATGCTGTCGATAAACTTCGCACAACTGCCGAGTCACATCGCCGGATCATGGTTGTTGAAGTCATGGGTCGTCATGCCGGCTGGATTACTTGTTTCGCTGGTATTGCCTGTGCAGCCGATGCGATCATGGTTCCCGAAGAAGAAGTCGACATGGATGCCGTCTGTGAACGCCTCAAACAACGTCGCGATTCAGGCAAAACATACGGAATCGTGATGGTCAGCGAAGGAGCCAAGCTCAAAGATGACAACCTTGTGACCAAAGATGCTGAAGTCGACGATTTCGGTCATGTCAAACTGGGTGGAATCGGTGGACGAGTCGCAAAGATCATTGAAAAGAACACTGGCATCGAAACTCGCGATGTCACACTCGGTCACCTGCAACGCGGTGGCTCACCAAGTGCCTACGACCGTGTTCTCGGAACTCGCTTAGGTATTCATGCCGGACGCCTCGCAAATGAAAAAGAGTTCGGGAAAATGGTGGCGTTACGTGGACTACATATCGTTGCGGTTCCACTTGCAGAAGCTGTCGGCACCATGCGAACTCTCTATCCAGAATTCATGGACGAAGCCCGTGAGTTCCTGAAGTAATCGCTTTCAGAATTACTTTGAATAGCAGAAAGGCTGAGCAAATTTGCTCAGCTTTTTTTATAGCCTCACAGCTTTTGCAATACGACTACATACCCCGTCATATCCAGCCCACCCTCTTTTCGAAGTGTGTGCTCTTCAATTTGCAGACTTTGAAACTTGTACTTCTCAATCAATTCCTGCAAATAACTTTGTGCATGCTGAAAGCGATTTGTCTTGGCGAGTTGGAAGCCTTCTCCGTCATGTTTCTCGACGGAAAATACAAAATACCCGTTTGGCTTTAACGAAGACGCTGCAACCTCAAACGTCCGATTGAGATCTCCAACATATACGAAGACATCCACTGAAAGAATTAGATCAAAACTGCTTGGTCGATCGTCCATGACTTGATGCATGTCTCCGATGATCAATTCATCATAGATTTCTTTCTCACGAGCAACTTCGATCATTTTTTTTGAGAGGTCAATCCCCACCATTGATTGCTTGTGTTTCTCAAATAAAACCCCCGATAAACCAGTCCCACAACCAAGATCGAGAATGTGCAAGCCTGCATCGATTCGTTCGGGATCGACTTTCTTTATGAAGACATCATAAAGCTTTGCTGGAGTGTTATACTCTAAATTTTTGACGAGATGGTCGTCGAAGTCGTCGGCATAAGAATCGAAGAGCCCCGTCACGTATTCGGGGGGGAGACCATCAGCTGATGCTGTCCCTAAGCGGACATCAAGAAAATATCTCCACATTTTCTTGTCTGGTTCAAGTTCAACCGCTCGCTGAAACAATTTGATTGCTTCGTCTTTGCGATCAAGTGTTTCCAGTATTAAACCCAGATTTTGTTGTGCCTGACCAGAATCGGGATTTAGCTCAGACGCTTTTTGGAAGATTTCCAGCGATTCACTTGCCACGTTCAGTGGAACTCCTTTGAGTAAGCAGTTCCCGTAGTTCAGCCATGCCACGGGATTCAACTCGTTTAACTCAATGACCTTTTCGAAACAGGCGATCGCCTGTTCAAGTTCTCGTTGATCGAGATAAACTTTTCCAAGGTTATTCCAGGCGTCTTCCCAGTCTGGTTTTAGCTTTAATGCTTTTTTTGGCACTGAATTGCTTCAGCGAATACGCCAGAATTACTCAATAGAATTCCAAGGTTATAATACGCCTCGGGGATATCAGATTTAATCTCAATGAGTTTACGGTAGGCTGCAATTGCAGCATCTGTTTTCTTTTGCTCTTGATGAATGAGTGCCATCAAAAACAAAGCGGACGTTGACTCCTTGTCTCGTCTCAGAAGACGTCGACACGCTGATTCGGCGCGTCCGAAGGAACCTTTTTCAAATAATGCAGTCGCCTCTTCCAGCGTCGCAATCACTTTCGCCATCATTGTTGCTCATCATCTGTCAGATATTCTTTTAAACTACTCACAGACAATAACGAATTCTAACCTTGAGAGAAATCACTCACAGAGAAAGCGAGAGTTCGAACTCAAAAGAATCCGCCACCGCCACCAAAGCCGCCAATCCCCCAAGGGTCTTCCTCTGGTACATCTTTAGGAGTGATGGGCGGATCGCCCGCGTTGATTCGTTCGATGAGTTTTTCGATGTGCCGGTGAATGCGTTTTCGATGGGTGACAACCATTGTGGTTTGCTCTGCAATTCGAGCATGATCGTCTGGTGTTGCATCCTCTGCGAGTTCATTCCCCTGAGGATCATAATAGATCGGACTCGACGGAATGAGCGAAATCTTGCCAAGCCCCGGTGGAGTCTCATCGTAAATCGATTCTTTAGATTCAGGAATCAATTCCCACAGAATCGGTTTCAATGCCTCAGCGAACTTTGTGTCGAGTTTGTAGAAGCGAGTGACGACTTCATTACTGGGTAGTTCAGAAGAAGAATTGCGTACTGTGCGGAAACTCTTCAGTGCATCTCGGATTTCTTGATGAACTTCTTTTGATTGTCTGATCACCATTGTTCTTGGTCGAGGAAAGTAAATATCTCCACCATCGAAATCAATTTCCTGCCACGGTCCAGTAGTGACTTTTTGCAAAAACTTCCCCAGATCGTCCGCTTCAATCTTGTCGCGACAAATGTCATCGACGTCATAAATCACAGTGGACAGCGAAGGACAGCCAACCCAGCTGCCTACCCAGATAATTCCGTTATCTTCTTCATAGCTTATATTATGAGGTTCTAAAAGCTCTCGCAGAACCATTTCCAGGCTAAGCTCCTTCACTTTCAAAGAGATGATCATTGTGTCTGGATCGTAGTATCCAACGTCCTGTAAGTCAGGAGAGATGCGGATGTCTAAATTCGTCTGCTTGGATATTTCCTTGATGATTTCCGTCAAAGAACGCTTCTTGAAAGAAAAGGAATAGTCTTCCTGCAATGCTTCTCTAATACGCAAACGCTCAGCAGTTTCGCCGACTCGAATTTCTTTGCTAGACTCATTCATGTTAATGAGAATATTGTGTACTTCCCGATGCACCTCAAACGGCTGATGCACGAGCAACACGTTCTCCAACATCTCTGCAAACCCGCCATCTTGATCGATGATGTACCACGGACCACTGGTCTGTGTTGTCACCATCTTCATGATTACTTCTTGCGAATACCCTGCATCGAGCAAATCGTCAATGAGATAGATTTTTGAGACGTCAGGAGAATTTGAATACTTACTGACAACGACTTTGTTGCCTTCCAGTCTCCACTGAAGCCCTTCCCTGCCTAACCGCCCCAACAATAGATAAATAGGTTGATCGAGCAGTCGTTCTTCAAACGCTTGGTCGCGTTGAATTTTATCTTCGTCGCTGTAACCATCATCGAACTGTAACTCGAGGTCGGTCGTCTTCTCGAACCAGACTTTGAAGTCAGCGAGCGTCGCCGACTCGAACTCCACTGTCGCACGTTGCGTCAGCGATGCCGGCAAAAACGGTTCGTCCATAGAAACGATTGGAAACGTCTCGTCCTCTCTCTCATCCGCTCCAACAACACTCACGAAATTGAAAGAGAACGAAATCAGAAGGAGCAGGTTTTTAGCAAACCTACCTGAGTGATATTGCATGAGTACATCTCACCTTGAAAGCAGTTGACACTTTGAATTATTGAGTTGGAAT
>JABJMI010000405.1 GCA_018659505.1 Planctomicrobium sp. | reverse complement strand
TTCGACACTTTAGATGATGCCCGGCTCGCGGAAATTCAAGCAGGATTGCTTTCTCTCGCTGAGGAGTGGGTTCGTGCATCTGAAGGTAGCAAGAATGAAACTCTGCCGAACTACCGAAATTCAGTCGCCTATAACGCCTTCGTGAAAGGTTTGGGGAGAATTGTTTACGCTCAAGTCGACAACGCAATCTATCCTTGTGTTCACGAAGATGGAACTGGCTCTCTTTACTTTTTGGTTCCCATCGGGACAGAAGAATTCACAATTCGTGAGCGTAGTGAATTGGATGAAACTCCTGTTTTTCCATCGGAGCTGAGTATCCAAGTCACCATCGAGCGTCCCAAACTCGGTACTTCCGAACTGGTTCCCGTTGAACCCGACGCAGAGTCGATTCCAATTGCTGAGCCTGATTCTGAAACCGAGATGGAGGGTGAGGATACAGAAGAGGAGATGTCACCGCCGTCAGAGAAGATGATGAAGAATTAACCCCTTGGATGTTCGGACTCAATCTCGGTGAGTCACAATAATAGTAACCGTTCACGACATCTGTTTGAAAAAATAAACAGAAGGACGCTGAGGGAGCAGAGAAACCAATAGATCGTTGAACTCATGAGGCAGGCAAACCACTTTATATACGATATTTGAAGGCTTTATTTCGCAAGACTCGCAAGGATTTAGGAGATCCCAATTCTGATCGGTTTTCGAAAATCCAATATGAATCAACAAAAAACTCAAAGTGCTTCATAAACTGAACTTCAAGAATTCTCTGCTCTCTCTGTTTCCTCCTGTTCAATCTTTTCTGTAAAATGGTCATCGATAATTAACCCTTCTTAAACAGCGACGCATCCTGATTGCCCCTTATAAAATGGAAATTTCGTGAAGATCGCCGTCTTGGGGAATGAAGGGAGTTGGTATGTCGATCAGCTTTTGGTCGCTGCTAGAACACGTGGTCATCAATGTGAACGGGTGGACTTTCGTAGGATTCGCAGTGACGTCACCATGTCCGCTCTCGGCGTACAGAGCGACGAGGTGAACCTTTCCAATTCCGATGCAATTATTGTGCGAACGATGCCGCCGGGCTCGCTGGAGCAGGTTGTCTATCGAATGGACGTTCTTCTCGAATTACAGCGACAAGGGAAACTGGTTCTCAATCATCCGCGCGCGATTGAATGTGCTGTGGATAAATTCCTAACGACATCTCGACTGGCACAAGCGGAACTTCCGATTCCTCGAACAATCGTTTGTGAAACCACCGATCAGGCAATGGAAGCGTTTCAACTTCTCGGAGGCGATATCGTCGTCAAGCCAATCTTCGGTGCAGAAGGTCGAGGCATCATCAGACTTTCTGATCCAGACTTGGCGTTTCGTTCGTTTCGAACATTGGAAAGACTGAATAACGTCTTGTACCTTCAGGAATTCATTCAGCACGAAGGCTACGATGTTCGTGTCTTGTTGCTTGATGGTGAAGTCATTGGTGCAATTAAGAGGTCAAATCAGACAGATTTCCGCACGAACATCTCTCGTCAGGGAACGGCTACAATCCATTACCCGAGCGAAGAAGAAAAAAATCTTGCGATTTCTGCCGCGAGGACAGTTCATGCTGGTTTCGCTGGCGTTGATTTGCTGTACGATTTGGCGGGGCGATGTTATGTCATCGAAGTGAATGCCGTACCGGGTTGGCGTGCCTTTCAAAAAGCGACAGATATCGATGTCGCAAAACTTGTGATTGAATACTTAGAAAGAAATCAATAAATGTCTCTCTCTGTTGATAAAGTGATTGATGCTCTTCTCGCAGATACTCCGGATCTTGTTCGCTGGGGAGGAGCGGTCGCTAAAAAACTGCGAACATTTAACATCGCTTTGGAAGGGAAGTCATCGGGGAATGCAAACACTGATGCTCTCACGCTAGCAGACCTGACTGTGCAAGAACTCGTAATCGCAGGGCTGCGTGATCGGTCTCCGATTCTTAGGGAGTGCCGCATCGAGGCAGAAGAAGAGAACGGAGATTTAGAGGTCTTCAACGAAAATGGAGAGTACACAATTGCTTTGGACCCAATCGATGGAACAAAACAGTTTCGGGATCGGACCGGCAACGGATACTCTGTGATGATCCATCTCCGAGATCAATCTGAAGTCGTCTTCTCTCTCGTGTATTGTCCAGAAGATGGTCCTACTGGATCCTGGACATTGGCTTATGGCGAAACCTTGAAGTGTGGTCCCGATGACACCTCCGTCTCAGCTGGTGAATGCTTGAAGCAGATGGCTCCCATCAATATCGGGCAGCGACCTGATTCAAAGAAAATTTATCTCATCGGCTTTCAGACCGAAGACGCTGCAAATGCGAAGCGTGTCTCTGAAGCAGGTCTGGAAGGATTTGCACCAGATGAGACACCAGGCAGCATTTACCCGCTGCTTGCCAAAGGTGATTTTTGCGGATCGTTAATTCACAGTCCGAACATCTACGATTATCCCGTCTCCAAACAGATCGCCAAAATTCTCGGCGGCAATAGTGTCTGGGTCCACAATGGTGAGGCTGTTCACTTCAAAGAAACCTGGATGGACGACCGAGCTTCAATGCTGCGTTTGCCCGGGATCGTGGCGACAGCAGACAGCGATGAGAAGCTCAAGATTCTTGTCGATCTCGCAAAAGACTGGAACCCCGTTCGCTACAACGATTAAGACTACGCCACAATAGTTTGTTATTGTGCGGTCTTTGGGCGATCCGGTTGGTACAACCACTTGGGGTCGCCTTTGAATTGGAACTCTCTGAAGTTGGGGTCGAACTCATCACCCGGACGGACGAATCTTTGCTCAACGACTTTCCTCCAAAGGTCAGGTTCTTCAACTGAACCTTTATTCTCATAACCGTTCGTGAATCCGTGCATGATAACTTTGAAGAAATCAGTCTTGGCATCGACGCTCGACCAAGTGGCAACTCCGTAAACCCAAGCCTGATCTTCAGCTTCTGGGTCGACTGGTTCCGGAAAATCCTGAATGACTGAAACAGTATTGTTCAGTTGCACACGCTCAATTTTTTCAATGGCTTTGATTGCCCCTGGTAGTATTTCATCTGAAAGGATTTGATTCGGTATTTCAGTTTCAGGGTCATCGTATGTCACTAATGTGAGCCCCGGGATAAATTGCAATGGTCCGGGGAGCGGGTCTAGCGGGTTGACAGCGAGGTTGTCATTTCCTTGTCGTTTTCGAATCGGACGGTTGATCGCTCGCCAAACGAGATACCACAATTCCGTCTTCTTCAGCTCGCCAGTTTTGGGATCAGGCAGGTCGACGTAGACGAGTCGCATCGGCTTGACCTGAAGTTCCATGACTTGCAGCGAAGGTTGACGAATCACTTCCGCATTGAGTGCAGTCGGTGGAATCGTTCGATCAAACCCTCTGGTGACCTGTGCCTGAGCATTTTGAGACAGGCATGAAACCATCACTACGACAACGAGAAACAAATTAACAATCTTCATCATGAAACCATTCTTCAGAGGCAGATGAACTGACCATTGAATTGACCGGCAAGTTATATCAAAGAATAACGTCTGGAAATGTATTGTGAAATTCTATTGTATGTACGAGAAGACCATACGCAAGATGGACGCCTCCATTTGAATCTTCGATTTTAGGCATCCTGCCGGGTGAATGAACAGGTCGAGATTTGACGAATGTCACCAAAGCAATGGGACTCTTGCCAGTTTTACCGAATTTGCAGTACCGTAGTTTAATAGTTGAAGGAGGTTCGCTTAGATGTTCATAACAGGCGGTTCAGAGGGGATAACAGGCATAATCCGATCAAAGGGGGAGCAAAGTCATTATTGATTCTCCGCAGGAGCATTTTGTTTTTTCCAGTCTGGGTCGTCGCGAAAGCGTTCTCCATCGGGATTGTTTGCATTGATGACCCAAGGATCGCCGTGCATGTGGTACCCCAATTGTTCCCAGTATCCTGGGGTATCTTCTTCGACAAACGTCAGCTTGCGGAGCCATTTGGCACTTTTCCAGGCATACAGCCGAGGGACTACCAATCGGACAGGGCCACCATGGTCGGCATCGAGCGGTTCTCCGTCATGTAAATCAACTAAAAGAGCATCTTCTACATCGAAGTCCGTGACAGGTAGGTTCGTCGTCCAGCCGGAATCATAACCTTTCGCAATCACGAACTTTGCTTTGGGGGCCACACCGGCACGCTTCATGATTTCTCGTACTGAGACACCTTCCCACACATTTCCCAGTCGTGACCACTGTGTTACACAATGAAAGTCGGAGAAAACCTTGACGCGAGGAAGTGCCCTGAACTCTTCCAACGTGTACGTCAGTTGATGCTCCACCAGACCATCGATTTCGAGTTTCCAGCTCTCGAGATTGATATTCGGAACCGTTCCATAATGCAGAACTGGCCACTTCCGAGTTCGCGACTGCCCCGGCGGAATGCGATCTTCTCGAAGAGTGTCTGAACTGATGATGACCTCTTCCGAGCACGCGTTCTCCGCTGCCGGTGGCTCTCCAGCTTGATATTTTGGATCATCGTCGACTGTCA
>JABJMI010000196.1 GCA_018659505.1 Planctomicrobium sp. | reverse complement strand
TTCCAGCAATTGCTTCATGCGATCCAGCTTGAAGTCTGTATGACGATACGATGTGGATTGCTTTTGCTCATAATTGGTGCGGTTCAGGAGGAACTCCATTGCCTGCTTGTATGTCGTCATCCTGCCAGTCCGCTGAGAATGAAAAGAGAGGTCAGTTTATCTCATGAAATTTCAGGAGAGACGACCATCAACCCAATTTTGTCAAAATAGATCAGTGATGGCGAGTCACACGGGGAGCAGAATGACGAATGAGGCTGGAATTTATGAGCGGGTGTAGGAGTAGAATTCGTCACCTAGATGCACCAAAAGCTCGATAATCAGCAGGTCGGAGCGAACCAGAACATGTCGAGAACCACGGCTTCCCAGTTTGGCAACAAGTTCTTGGGTCTGTTCGACGTGCATCTTCAAAACCTCGGCTGTTGTCGCATTGGCCGTTGTTAAGATTTTTGTGATCTGCGAGAGTTCAGCGGTTAACGTACCCTCACCCATCATGCAAAATGTTCGTAACAGGTGTCCGTACAGGTCTTTGACTTCTTCTGGGAATTCAGACGAGTGAGTTTCTCTCTGGAGCAACTCACGGTCGTGAATGATTTGCTGAAGATGAGTAAAGATCGTTTGTGTTTCGGTTTTTTCACGGACTGACAGCTTACGATTCGCTGCCTCAATGCGCTGATTGGATCTCTGAAGTTCGTTTCGTTTCACTGATCTCAATAACGACGGGACCAAGGCCGGAGTATTCCAATTTCGTTCGCTGAGGATAATGTCGCATCCCCGTTGGCACATTTCGGCCCACTCTTCATCGCCTAACTGGTTGATGACCACTACCACTGGTTCATCGTGACCGCTCGTGCGCATCGCTTCCAAAAGTTGCAGAATGTTGACAACTTCCAACGAGTCATTCTCAGAATTTACATCCTTGACAATCAGGATGGCATCAAAGATTTCCCGACGAAGGATGGTGAGCGCTTCATGTGGTGTACTCGACCAGCGATAGTGCGGTTCACTGACTTGTTTGTAATTGAGTTGAATCGTGATCCCAATCCAAGATGGTTCCGAAGAACTGACACACAATAACCGGAGAGAATCGGTGGGTCGGTAGGGAGTCGGCTCGGCCATGTGAAAAGAACAATATGTGATTGGGCAGTATGACGACTATGTGTGAACGACAGGTATAGATTTCTTCTGGGGAGTGGTCAAGAGACGTTATGCGTCATGAAGTGAACAACGCCTACAGTAAGCCTGAGATTGGCTTACCATGATAGATGTGATGGGGTCTTCCCAAGTCATCTTTCCAAGCCGCGGTCTCGGGAATTCCCAAGCATTGGTAGATCGTAGCCGCAAGGTTTTCCGGGGTTTGTGGATCGGAAGCAGGGAGCCCACCTTCTCGATCGGTTGAGCCGATCACGCGGCCACCCATAATTCCACCTCCGGCAAGAAAGACGGATTGAGCGGCTCCCCAGTGATCACGACCGGGTTTTTTGTAGTGTTGTGGTAGGCCGAGAACTTTCGGTGTTCTACCAAACTCACCCGCCATCACGATTAAAGTTTCATCAAGAAGCCCCGATTCAGCCAAGTCATCGAGTAGAGCAGAAACGGCTTGATCGGTGGGAGGAAACAGAAAATCTTTCAAGCTTGGAAATGCGTTACCGTGCGTGTCCCAGGTTTCATTATTTCCCAGATTCACTTGAACGAGACGAACACCCGCCTCAACTAATCGCTTGGCCATCAAGAGGGACCAACCGAAAGAATGCCTTCCGTATCGATCTTGTGTGTTGTCGTCGGCTTGGGTGACATCAAATGCGTTTCGCACACGCGGATCGGTCAGCAGAGAAACTGCTCCTTCACGATATCGGTCAAACGAGGCTGTCGAGGCGTCCCCGTCCAATGTGATTCGTTGTTCTTCAAGCTGCCCGAGGAGATTCATTCGACGATCGATCCGTCGAAAATTGAGTTCATTGGGAAGAGTCAGGTTGGGAGCTTCGAATCTCAGTTTGGTGTTATTTTCTTTTCCCCGAGCGTGGTGAAACTCATACTCTGGAAATGCTCCATAAGTGACGGAGTTATAAGGACTGGCGTCAATAAACCATGGGTCTCTTTTGGAACCCATCTGACCTGCAAATTGCCCTGGGATGACACGGCCTGTGCGATGTTTGAGTTGTTCGGGAAGAACTACGGCGGGAGGAAGATTGTTGCTGGAGGGAAGTTGATCGCCGACGATCGACGCGATGGAAGGCCAGTCATCTGGCATCGGTTTGCTGGCTTGGAACGAAGGAGGTTTCATCGTCCTGCCGGTCAGCATGACATGATGACCTTCGGAGTGTTCGTTATAGGGATGCGTGAGGGAGCGGACGAGGGACCAATATTGACTCCGCTTAGCCAGTTGTGGCAGGTGTTCGCAAATATGCACACCGGGAGTTG
>JABJMI010000485.1 GCA_018659505.1 Planctomicrobium sp. | reverse complement strand
TATGTATCTCATTACTCAGTGAATGGGTTCTGATTCACAATTCAGTTTACCACATCGCATCGATGATTTTGCATAAATTAAAGACCAGTCTCCGCCAAGAGCCCTGCCAAGCCGACTTCCACCACATTCTTCTGATCGACACCACTCGGGATACCTGCATCTTCCGGGCTGAGGTGGGCGAAGACAATTTCGGCTTCTGCGACGAGTTCTTCACCACAATGCGCAGTCACTGTGGTCATGCCTCCTTCGTCGCGTGCGTCGGTGAGGGTCGCTGTGTAGATGAGTTGGTCCCCCGGGCGCGAAGGTCGGTGAGATTTGAATTTAGGAACCTTCGCAAGAAAGACGAGGTACTTAAACTTATGTGTCTCACCGAGCAGAATGCCTCCGGTTTGTGCCATTCCTTCAATAATCAAAGAACATGGCATCACGGGGAAACCTGGGAAATGGTCGTGCAGATGTTCTTCAGAGAGTGAAACATTCTTCACAGACTTTGCCTGTTTTCCACTCTCGAACTCGATGAATTTATCGATCCAAAACCATCGCATATTCACTTTCCTCTACGTTTTTAATTCAAGACTGTAAGGTCCGCAGTGCGGACAAATTAAACGATCTTTGGTCTGCAAGTGATATTATAGGTTTAATGTCCCGAGTGACCGGCAGCGTGATGTCCGCCCCTCATCCTAACCTTCTCCCCACAGCTAAACTGCTGGCGAGAATGTCTTTCGAATGTGGGGAGAAGGGACTTTGTCTCGCTTCGCTCGCTTAAATCCATCAGGTGTTTATCTTAAATGACTTTTGGATCCTACAATAATAAAGCCCGAACGCACAATATTGTACGATCGGGCTGATAGCAATTGTGCATCTTCTCAGGAACTGACGTTCCTCAGTCGCTGCTTCTGGCAGCTTAGCCTTCGATCTTGCTGTTGATGAACTTGCAGAGCATCTCGACGGTGTACAAATTCTGTACGTTTTCGACCTTTGGATCAGCTGCAAGTTTGTCGATATCGGCGTGAGGCAGTTTTGTTCTCATGGCAGCGATTCCGTCTTCGGTCACTTTGCCGTCTTGAACATACCCTGAATCCGCAGCCATCAAACCTTCTGGGAATAACTCTCCCCGAGGAATTTTGATTTCAAACGATTTTTCCAGGCGAAAGACAATGTCGAGGAAGTCGATAGATTCGGCTCCCAAATCACCAATAAGCGTTGCTTCTGGTGTGACTTCGTCATCATCAACGCCCAACGCATCTTCAAGCACTTCCTGAATCTTCTCAAAAATTTCTTCTTGATCAGCCATTTTCCACGAACTCCGAAATAATGATTGTTGCTACTGTTAAGATTTTCAATTGCTAACCGAGCAGAAACCCCTCTGCTCAGCTCAACATCTTCAACAGATTAGCAGTAAATGATCCGAAACAGTTCCAGATCTCTCTCACCGAAACCCCAACCAAAAGTTCAGTGACGGTGGTGAGAGACGTCTCGAACTTTTTATCCTGACAAGCTACTACCTGGAGTAATTGACGCTCCAAAGGACAGTGGCGTAGTCTTTTCCTAAATAATTCTGCTAAATAAACTATGACAACCTAAATCCAAAATCGGCAAGAAAACCCCTTTTCTCAACCAGATTTTTAAATGATTGGCTGTAATCTTTGCTCTTCAACTATTTTCCAAACAATGCAAATTTGTTCAAACTTGATTGACGAATGGGGGCATAAGCTAAGCAAAAAACGAGACGATCGTCAAAAAAACTAGGTAGTAATTCTAAATCGAAGCTTAAAATCCACCTAAAGTTAGCCCACCATCGACAGTTAACACATGTCCAGTAATATAACCTGCTTCTTTGCTTGCAAGGAACAATACAGCATTCGCGATATCTTCTGGAAGACCGAGTCTGCGGACAGAGATCTGCTTCTTGATTTCTCCCTCAGCAGCGTTTCGAACTGCTTCGGTCATGTCTGTTTCGATGAATCCAGGAGCAACGGCATTCACAGTGATATTACGACGTCCAACTTCAGTTGCGAGACATCTTGTGAAACCTTGAATGCCGCCTTTACTCGCTGCATAGTTGACCTGACCTTGATTCCCGAATTCGGCTGCAACGCTGGAGACATTCACGATCCGTCCATAGCGCTGTGACATCATTTGTCGCATCGCAGATTGAGCGAAGTTATAAACTCCGGTGAGATTCGTATCGATGACCGCTTGCCATTGATCTTTCTCCATAATCGCGAGAAGACCATCCTTGATGATTCCAGCATTGTTGACCAGAATGTCAATGCGTTCGAATTTCTCGACAACCTCTGCCACGATTTTTTCGGCATCATCTTTACTGGCAACATCACCTTGAAGGGCAAGGACTTCAAGACCTTGTCCACTCAGTTCAGCGACCATTGCGTCAGCAGATTCTTTACTGGATCGATAAACGAAAGCGACTTTCGCACCCGCTTTTGCGAGAGTTTCAACAATCGCTTTTCCAATCCCTCGGCTTCCACCAGTGACCAAAGCAACCTGTCCATCGAGATTTAACATTTATTTCTACCGTTTATATTAGAGTCAGTCTAAAGATTCTTTTGATTTAATAAGTCGGTTTCATACGGAAATCTTGTTTTTGAAATCGCATACAAGATTGACTGAAACAGCTATTTGTTTTGATAGAGAACTTCAAAAAGCTCTCGCATTGCTGCGGTTTGTACTTGATCGCCGTCAGCAATTGCTGGCTGTTCGTCTTTCAAATTGAATTGTTTCAACGTCAATTTTGCTGAAATGACGTTGGTATCTCCGACCATTCCAGTCGCTTTGAAAGACCAGTAATTCTCATCAATTTTCTTTTTCAACTGACTTTGAATGACAAGTTGGTCACCCGGTTTCACAAAGCTATTGAACTTAACTGCTTTTGCTTCATCCTGAAGAACCGTGCTGTAGCTGAAATCTTCAGTCGATCTCATCAACCAGGCACTCGCTTGTACCAATGCTTCAACAAGTAAAACTCCAGGCATGACAGGAAAACCTGGAAAGTGATCCTGTAGATATTCTTCAGCAAGAGTCAAATTTTTGACCGCCGCGATCGATTCGCCCTGTTTCAGTTCAGTGATTTGATCAATGAGAGAAAAACGCATTGGACAACTTATCTATAAATTAATTCAAATTTGAGGAAGTTCATGACGTACATTCCTCCACAATTCGACGATGTCGAAAAACGCACTATAGAAAAGAGTTGCAGCGGAAACAACTACCTTATCGTTGTCTCCCGGGCATGGAATTCAATTCTCTCGTTCAGAACCCCCAGGTTTGACTTTCTTGACAAATTCCCTCAATCTGATGCCTGATTGTACCTGCTAAAACTTTCATATATGTTTTTCCAGGCAAGTAAACAGTATACAAACTATCAGATAAAATTCCTCATCGACATCATCAAACAAACAGGCATCACTATGGGTTCACTGTTTCAACAACGACGACATTTATTGAAATCGGCAGCAGCGATTGCCTCCACAACGATCTTGCCAACATCACTTTTAGCAGCCGAGAAGGCGCCTCTCTTCAAGATTTCGCTGGCACAATGGTCGCTCCACAGAACATTGCGGTCGAATAAAATCGACAACCTTGACTTCGCCAAAGTCTCTCATGAAGAGTTTGGGATTGATGCCATTGAATATGTCAATCAATTTTTCAAAGACAAAGCAAAGGATAAGAAATACATCGCTGAGCTGCGGAAACGTGCTGAGGATCATGGTGTCAAGAGCCTGCTGATTATGGTCGATGGAGAGGGACAACTGGGCGCTGCCGATCCAGCCAAGCGATTGCAGACAGTCGAGAATCACAAGAAATGGGTGGAAGCCGCTCATCAACTTGGTTGCCATTCAATCCGGGTCAATGCCGCGAGTAGTGGTTCCTATGAAGACCAAATTGAATTCGCTGCTGACGGGTTAATGCAACTGACTCAATTTGCTGAAACATTCCAGATGCGCGTCATCGTTGAGAACCATGGTGGATATTCATCAGATGGGCGTTGGCTTTCAACAGTGATGCAAAGAGTGAATCATCCACATTGTGGAACCTTGCCTGACTTCGGAAATTTCCACATCAGTAACAATGCCTGGTATGATCGTTACACCGGCGTCGAAGAGTTAATGCCGTTCGCTCACGCCGTGAGTGCAAAATCTCATAACTTTGATGAAGCTGGCAACGAAACTCGTACCGACTATATCAAAATGATGAAAATCGTTTTGGATGCTGGCTATCGTGGTCGTGTCGGCATCGAGTACGAAGGTGGCAATCTCGACGAATATGCAGGCATCAAAGCGACCAAGAAGCTACTAGAAGAAGTCAAAGCAGAGTTG
>JABJMI010000118.1 GCA_018659505.1 Planctomicrobium sp. | reverse complement strand
GACCGATCCTGGTGAGGTTCTCTTCCTCATCAATTGCTCCCAGTTCAAAGAGCGTCTTCAACCCAGTTCGAATTGCAGAAGGCGAAGGGGGATCGATAAACGGAAAGTCTTCGATCTTGCCCAGCTTCAAAGCCTTCATTTGCAGAATGACATCGGCAAGATTGGTCCGCTGAATTTCTGGCTGTGTGTATTCGTCCCGGTTCTTGAAGTCCTCTTCTGAGTAAAGCCGTACACAAATTCCGGGAGCAATCCGACCGCAGCGACCTTTCCTCTGATTGGCGGAAGCCTGTGAGATCGCTTCAATGGGCAAGCGTTGAACTTGTGATGTCGCTGAAAACCTGCTGATGCGTGCCGTGCCGGGATCGACAACATAGATAATTCCGGGAACTGTCAACGAGGACTCCGCGACGTTTGTTGCTATCACGATCCGTCGATGCTCATGCGATGCGAAGACTTTGTTTTGTTCTTTCTCAGAGAGTCTTCCAAACAGAGGGACAATTTCCGTTTTGCGATTATTGTAATCACCAGCGAAGTTTCTTCCGCCAAGAACTTTGGCGGTCTCACGAATGTCCCGTTCCGTTGGCATAAAGACAAGAATGTCTCCGTCGCCCTCTTCAGCGATTTCTTCACAAGCATCCGCTGTGACTCGCTGCCAATCTGTATCGTCGCCTTCCTCTTCCACTGGCGGACGGTAGCGAACTTCAACCGGATATGTTCGACCAGAGACTTCAATCACAGGGGCTGGCTTGCCTTTGATTTTGAAGAATTCAGAGAACCGTTCGGCATCGATTGTCGCGGAGGTGATAATGAGTCGCAGGTCGGGTCTGCGATGGAGAATGCGATGTAAATACCCCATCAGAAAATCGATGTTCAGCGAACGCTCATGTGCTTCATCGATGATGATCGTGTCGTATTGTTCAAGAAATCGATCTGACTGAGTCTCTGCCAACAGGATTCCATCGGTCATCAACTTGATGTAAGTATTTGGTGAAGTCGAGTCCGTGAAGCGAATCTTAAAACCAACCGCATCACCAATTGGGCGCTTCAATTCTTCTGAAACTCTGGCAGCGACTGAACGTGCTGCAATCCGTCGAGGTTGCGTATGCCCGATCATTCCTAGCAGGCCACGCCCCGCTTCCAAGCAAATCTTTGGGAGTTGAGTCGACTTCCCGGACCCGGTTTCTCCACAGATGACAACGACTTGGTGTTCAGAAATTGCTTTGCGAATTTCATCCCGTCTTGCACTAATCGGCAGTGCATCGTCATAGGTAATTGATGGAAGTTTTTCAGAACGTATCTGCTGACGTGCTTCGGACTTCTCCAACTCAGAAGTGAGTTTCACCAGACTCTGATCAATCGGTTGTTGCTTCTTTTGCCTTTGCTCAATTGTTTGCAGACTACGGCGCAAGCGGAACCGGTCGCCAATCATCGTTCTATTGATTCGCGAATGTAGTTCTGTGGAATTCGGGAGGATTTGGTCGCTCATTGGAGACGCAGTGTAGCGAGTCGTAATCAAGAATTGTTGTTCAAATCGAGAACATTATGAGATCAATGAAAGATGATCTATGACACGTCAATTACAAATTGGTTCACAAAAAATTTGATCGGTGTTGCGTTAATCACGCCGCGAAATTGAGGTGCGAACGAATCATGTACGAATCGCCAAACAGTCGAGCCTGAATTGACTCTTGGCGTTGTCGTAGCCAGTCGTCAGAGAGGCATTCAGAAATTGCGAACAGTGATGGGGCACGCAACAACTGCATGGCGATTTCTTGGCGACTTCTTCCGTCGAGTAGAACGTCAACTAATCCTTGATCGTGTTGATCTGTTGGTCGATCAAACAGATCGGTAAAGAGAGTTTCGATGTATGTTTCGTTCTCGTTGCCAGAAGCATTGAAATAGGCTGGCGATGTGATCAATTCAAACAATGCCAGTAGCGGATCGTGGTGAGTTGCAACCTGGCGTAAGCCTGATTCTACGAACTGCTCGGAGTGAACCTTCCCGTCACCTTTCCGAACCTGAAGAGAGACAAGAAGACGCCGGCGAAGTTGCCGAAATGGAATGGCAATTTTGCGATGTAGACTTATCCACAAGGGGCGATTGATGTCATAGTTTGCAGTCTGAAAACCGGGCAACATGTCAGGTCTTAAGTAAGAAAAATGCTTTGCAAGGTGATAGCGGTCTGCCTTCTGGAGAATCTTAAGGACCGAAGACAGGATTGGGAAACGAGGAATCCGGACACTGATTTGAAAATCAATCAGGTATGGTCGCTGATCGTTGCCAACGATGATGTTTTCCTTTTTGTTTAAATCGACAACTGCAATCCGCTGTCGATGTAATTCATTGACAGTCGCTTCCAACTCTTGAAAGAATTTTTTATCCAAGCGATGATGCCAGCTGAGTGGCGATCCTTCGATGAACTCATGAGCTGCCGCATTTCTTAGAAGTTCACCTTCGGCATAAACAGATTGAAAACCATTCGGGATATTCTCCAAATGGTTTAAACGGAAATACATCTCGCGTTCTCGGCGGGCAAGCCAACGCCCCAGCCATTGCATCGGGAATCCGAAAATAGATTGCACACGGTTGAATTTGCAGACGACTTTCGCTGAATCAGATTGATAGATTGCCGTTGCTGCCCATGAATCATGCTTAATGATTTCTGATCGCTGATACGTTACGCCCTCTAAAGTGATCTCTCGTGGAGGTTCATGCTCTCCGAGTGCTCGGAATAATTTTGGACGCGAGCGGCTATTCTGGTCGTCACTCATTGACTGACTCATCGTGAGGTCTGCACACAAAACATGGTGTAGTTAAAGGAATTACATATCAGCGAATTAAGGTAACTTCAAAAAGAATACAAAGTTAGCGTCCAATTCCAAATGCCACTTTCATCGTGATGATTCACGATTCTCTTTCGCCACCAGGCTTCCAGAGAATATCCACGAGACCGTTATCATTTGCTTGTCGAGCTAACACAAAAAGAAGATCTGATAAACGATTGAGATAGATCAACGCTAGTGGATTGATTTGTTCAATCTCTGCCAGAGCCTGAACGCCTATTTCTACTCTGCGGCAGATCGTTCTTGACTGATGTAGAAAAGCGGCACCGGGGGTTCCTCCGGGTAATATAAAACTAATCAGCGGAGAGAGTTCTTCATTCGCTGCATCGATCCATGATTCGAGTTGGTCAACTTGCTGCTGAGTGACACGCAGCGGTTCGAAATCCTGTGGGGCATCGGTTTCCGGAATGCAAAGATCAGCACCCACATCAAGTAAATCATTCTGAATCCCTAATATTATCGCTTGTACTTCATCAGGAAGCTGCCCGACAGCCTTGGCGATTCCCAAGCTGGCATTGAGTTCATCAACTCCTCCGAAGGCAGAGATACGTGGATGCGTCTTAGAGACGCGAGTGCCGTCTCCTAAAGAAGTCGATCCAGTATCGCCCGTTTTTGTGTAGATTTTGTTCAGGTAAACCATGATGGGATTCTACTAAGACTGTATGAGGACTGTAGATTGCAACTCATGACCTACATCTACTTAATCAGCCGGAACATTTTAGCACATGACTAACTAATAGCATCAGTCTAATACTTGACTGTTACAAATTTGCTAACCAATCACCGGTGGGGTCTTGCAGAACTGTACCATCTCAGAAAAAAACTTACGATTGCATGTTCGTAAAGTTTCAATGACAGAAAACCTGGACCATCGTTGCTCCACGATGAAGAAACTTTTTTCTCGCTTCTTGAGCTGATCAGAAAAACAGGAGTAGAATAAGAAAAATGCCAACAAGGGAGCAAGTTCGTTATCTCAACGAAGTGTGACCGGCTTGCTGTGAAGTTCCTACTACAGGGACAATATGAGTCCTTGCGCTCTGAGGAAGACTTCCGAACGTGTCTCGTTCTTGTTTGATTCGTGCCAACCATTGTTCAGCCTTCTGGAAATCAGGCTTCTTGGAGGTAGCAAGTAGAAAATGTTTTTCTGCCTCATCGAATCGTTGCTCTTCATGCAGGATGAGACCCGTGTTGAAGTGACCTTCAGCGTCACCTACGGTTCGAATGAAATGAGGAAGTGCAGAATCAACATCGCCAGCATGAACCAGGGCAACCGCCAACTGATATCGTGAAGAGGTATTCTCTGGATCAGCTAACAAACTCGCAGAGAGATGCTCAATCGATTCCGTCCAGCGTTTTTGTGAAGCGTAGAATTGTCCCAAACCTAACTGAGCCTCTGCCGATCTCGGATCGAGCTTGAGCGCCCGTTTGAATTTTTGCTCTGCTTCCGCAAATTGTCCTGAGACCTGATCAATACGTGCCAAACCCAAAATTGCCTGCACATTCTCAGGTTCCACTTC
>JABJMI010000421.1 GCA_018659505.1 Planctomicrobium sp. | reverse complement strand
CGCATAGCCGAGGTTCTCGGTCACTTGTGATTTGAGCGTCAGCAATCCATGCACGTTGCCCTGCATATCGAGAAGTGGTCCGCCGCTATTTCCGCGTTCAATCGGAATGGCGAGTTGAATGAGCGACATCCCGTCGTCGTTATCACGGAATCCTGAGACGACACCTGTCACGACACTATGCTCCAGCCCCCATGGATTCCCCAAAGCAAAGATCGGTTGACCTTGCTTGAGGCTGTTCGCTGGTCCCAAATTCAATGGCGTCAGTCCATCGGCTTCGATGCGAATCACAGCGACATCTTGTGTCTTATCTGTACCAAGTATCTCGGTAACCGCAAATTCACGATCATCAAACAGCTTGACCCGAATCGGTCGCGCTTCTCCAATCACATGCAGGTTCGTGGCAATGAGACCATCAGAACTGACGACGAAACCAGAACCTATTCCGAGTGGTTTGCCATCACGTCCATCAGTCTCGACGACAACAACCGATTTCTGAGCAGTGCCCACCATCTCCAGGAATTCTGTCGAAGAGATCCCAGCCAGTTGAGTTGCGACATCTGCTACCTCTTCCATTTCTTTAGATTTCGCTTCCTCCCCAAGCAAAGTGAGCGGAAAAGAGAAAGCAAACAGGATGAAAAAATGCCGTTGGTATACTTGAGGGAACATCAGCTACCTATTTTTCTGGTCGATACTGGTGCGCTTGTGGGTTTCAATCTTACAGGTCAAGAAGCGAATTGATAATGGTTATTCCATCGAGGCGACTTTTTTTAGAACGCGGATGCCCGCGGATAGAGCGGATTTCCGCGGATTTTTTAAGTTAGCATTTACATGTCACTTTATTAGAAAATGAACAGGAGGACGCAAAGGGAGCAGAGAAAAGGCTTGAATGAGATACTGAACTGTTCGGAATTATGAGTGACGTGGCAAAATATACTGTTTAAATTAGTATTGCGAGAATTCATTTTCATACAAGCACGACGCGCTAGCGAGTGGATCACAGACTGCCGAGATTCTCTTGCTTGCGCTACGAGCTTGTATCCTCTGCTCTCTCTGCTTGCTCCTGTTCATTTTCCTTTAATCCGCGGTCATCCGCCGCATCCCCGAAAATCCGCGTTCTAAACTCTTCTCACATCGCTGCTGAATTGAAACTCACAACAATCGACTCGATACTCGTCGCTCATCGGTCTATAATTCCATCATGCCTAAATCAAGCTTGTCGCATGATGGGAATTCGGTAAATTACTACGGGTCCAATGTTTGAAGTCATAGTCAGAAAGAACGTATGAGTCAGCTGCCGTCGGAAATTCAAGTTGTTCTCCTTCGCTTTCGAGGTTGGATTCGGCGGTACATTTTGTTGGAAGGTTTGGCGGTTTTAGTCGCTGTCGCCTGTCTGATGTTCTGGGCAACATTCCTCCTCGATGTTGTTTACTTCCGCTTTTCGAATCTGGAACTTCCCGCAGCGTTTCGCATGTTCTCACTTGTGATCATGGTTGGAGTTCTTGTTGGACTCGCAATTTCATGGGTGGTGATGCGACTCTTTAGACGCTTTCGCATGAAAGACCTAGCACTAGCTCTTGAACGAAAATTCCCTCAATTACGAGATCAACTGATTACGACTGTTGAAGCAGAGTCGCGACCTGAATCGCCTGTTCATACAGAAATGTTAGAGCGAACAAGCCGAGAAGCGGCTGTCAAAATCTCTCAACTTCCAATTGATGAAACCTTTGATCGTACACCGCTCAAACGACTCATCATCGCAGCCACTGTTCTCTTAAGTACATTGGCAGTCTTCAGCGTGGCGAACGGTGCCGGTGTCGAACGCTGGGTTCACGCTTATCTGCTCGCTGAAGATAACTATTGGGATCCGTTTCGGAAGCAAGCCCTCACAGTCAAAGTTCTTTCGCAACCAGGTGAGAAGGTCAAGGAGTTCGATCAAGACCTCGTCTATCGGCATCCTCGCGGAGCGGATCTTGAGTTGTTGGTTGAGAGCAATGATCAGTCAATATCTCCAGAGAAAGTCACCTTGCAATATCTTGTCCTTGAAGGAAGCGGAACCGAACGCGGTCGAGCGAATATGAACCTCGCTGGCGATGGTCGCTTTCGTCACACACTTTCGCGAGTTGTGAACGATCATCAAATCTGGATACGCGGCGGCGACTTTGTGAATCGCAGACCTTACCGAATTCAGGTCGTTGACCCGCCGCAAGTTGATCAGATGTCGCTGGCTGTCGATTATCCATCTTATACCGGGATGGACGGCATGGAAGATCGACGGGTTCCAATCGTGGGGACGCAGGTCTCGTTACCGATGGAAACGAAGTTTGTCTTGCAGGCAAAGTGTAATAAGCCACTCGTCGCTGTCGATCTGCGAAGCGAGCGATTTCAGTTCTCGTTCGGATTCAAAAGTGATTCAAAGAAGACAGCAGTCAAGCCATCAACATTGATTCTTCGTGACAAAGAGAATCGCATCCTCAAGACTCTCGAAGTGAACGCAGCTCCGGGAAGCCTCCTGACTGAAGATGGAAACGGTTTCGAAGTCCCGTTTCTGGTCACGGCTCAAGCAGAGAAGTTGTGGGAAGAGTTTGGTTCGCTCGTCGAACTACCGATTCCCATCCCGCCTGATTCTTCGTTGAAGATTTTCCTTGAAGATGTAGATGACATCTACAGTCCCGAACCGGCAGCACTCACAATCAATGGCATCGTTGATGAACCGCCAGTTGTGGACACACGGCGAACTGGTGTCAGTTCCATGATTACACGGAATGCTCGTGTCCCGATTGAGGGTTCATTGACTGACGATTACGGAGTCGAAAAAGCTTGGTTTGGTTATCGTGTCAGCAACGAAAAGCAGGAACAAACGCTCCCGCTGAGTCGATTGCCTCGCGGTCAGAAGTCTTTCAAATTGAATGATGAATCTGACGCAAGTGTTGAGCGTTTCAATCTTCGCCCCTTAAAACTACAAGAAGGGGAGACATTGACTCTCGCAGTTTACGCTGAAGATGGCGACGACCTGAACGGACCACATGTCGCTCACGGGGAACTTTTCTCATTCAAGATCGTCTCTGATGATGAGCTATTAGCTCGACTCTTCGAACGCGAAGTCAATTTGCGGTTGAGGTTTGAGCAGATACGCTCTGAGGTCGGTGACTTGCGTGATCTCCTTACTGAGCAAAGGGATAAAGTCAGAAACGCAGCCAGCGCAACACTTTCCAATGATTCTGAGAGATCAGCACTGTCGACCTTTGTTGAACGAAGTTTGCATCAAATTCGCAAAAATCATACGGAATCACGTTCGATTGAGGTCTCTTTTCAGGATTTACGCGATGAAATGGTCAATAATGGCATCGACACACGGGAAAAACTCGAACGCATTAACGATGGAGTGATTGCTCCCATCGCTGTCTTAAACAGCGATTTGTTTGTTGAGGCGGATCAACGCTATGCGTTACAGAGATTGAGCTTGCAGCGAGGAACCGATTTCAAAGATGCTTTAGATCAAACCATTCCTGCGGTTGATGCGGTGATTTCGCAAATGGACCGTATACTTGAGGAAATGAAAGATCGTGGAACAATCAATGACCTCAGACAAAATCTTCAGGTTTT
>JABJMI010000119.1 GCA_018659505.1 Planctomicrobium sp. | reverse complement strand
TTAGAGCGCTGAGAGCATGTTCGTATAGCGGTCCTATACGGGGAGGGTTGTTCCCAACCCGGCGGTAAGTTCTCTCTTGCAGAATGCCCGCGTTCATTGTTGTACCAGGTCTGAGCTTCGCGGCAGATTTGGTTTAAGTGCTTTTCAGAGACGACCACAAATTCATCTAAGACTACATGCTTCAACGTTTGTACCACACGTTCGACATGTGCCTGCAAATTAGGGGATCGGATTGGAGTCTTCTTGATCTCGCAGCCCGTTGATATCATGCTCTCATCGAACTCTTTCGTGAACTTCGTATCACGGTCATGCATGAGAATCTCTGGTTCAAGACCGATATCTTCACTGTGCATCAGAAAGTTTCTGGCCTGTTGAGTTATCCAATTTGAATTGGGATTCGCTGTACATGGTGAGAAAATCTACAATTAGTCTAGAACTTGTCCGAATATACTTAGATTGTGTCAATTTGTTCAGGGTTTCCAGAGGATACTTAGTAATTCCAGGACCGGTTCTAAACAATTCTGTCTCGTACAAATGAGTGAAGTGACGCTAGTTTCACGGGCGCACCACTCCTTTAGATTGTAGGCATTGAAGCACGCAATGCGTCGTGTACTTCGAGATTCAATGGACAGAATCAGGCTTGGTTTAAGCACTCCATTCTTGTCGATGTTCTCAATTTGTATGCAGTTAGATTGAACGACGCTGGACGACGACATCATAGAATCGATAACCCCGATCGCGTAAGCATGGTTTGTTGAATAGAAATAGTGTAAGAACTTATCAAACTACTTGATCACAACGAGCAGCGTTCACTTTTGGTAGCTGCGCGAAAGATTGGAAAGAAGAGACCAATGGCCCGATGGCCCGATAATACACGTTCGAATCTCATTGCATTGATATTGATGTTCGGCTTGTTCCCTGCTTTGTGTTGGCTAGCGTGGTGGTTTGTGAAACACTGAGAGCCGCTCTCTCCTTGCGGGCAACTCATCCGGTCGAGTACAAATTCTTCAAAGAATCTTGTCTTCGTATCTCATTTCACGTTTGCGGATAGTTACTATGAGTCGCTCGCCAGCAGTTGCTGTATGTCTCTTTCTTTTCTCAACCACAGGCTTCGCAGAATCTCCAGTAGATAAGAAATCAAACTTGGTAGAGGTCTCCACCACTTTTGGTTTGTGTGATGGACCAGCCTGGGATGACCGCGGAACGCTTTATGTTCCTGATGTCAAAGGGGAAACTCTCTATCAGTACAACGCGAAGCAAGACAAGCTGACTCCAATCTTGAAAGATACCGGTCGCTTTAGTGCTTCTTTCTTTAACAACGGACAGCTGTTTCTTTCTGACAATGGAAATGCTCGCATTGTCACGTTGAATGGAAAGGAACTTGTCGAGGTCGCAAAGCTCGACGATTCCGAAAAGCCGACCAAACGCCCGAATGATCTCGTTCTCGACCACTCTGGCGGAATTTATGTCACCATGACACGTCAGAATCAGGTCTATTACATCTCACCAGAGGGCAAACAATCTGTCGCAGTTGATGGCATTGAAACTCCAAACGGAATCACTCTCTCGCCTGATGAGAAAACCTTGTACGTTTCGGCGTATGTTCCTAAACAAGTCTGGGCGTATGATGTGACTGCTGCCGGGAAGACAGCGAACGGTCGTCAATTTTCTAAAATGGACGATGGTCCCGATAAAGGGGCGGACGGGATGACGATTGACCGTGCAGGGAATGTTTATTGTACCGGGCCAGTATCTGTTTACATCTGGTCACCTTCTGGCGAACTGCTCGAAGAGTTGAAGACTCCGACACGACCGATCAATTGTGCATTCGGCGATCAAGACATGCGATCGCTTTACATCACTTGTTTTGGAGGACTCTATAAACAACGTATGAAGATCAGTGGGAAATCTCCGAATCCACCGACTGATGAAAAGTTGCAAACTGGCGGAGAGAGTCGGCCACCTACTGTGATTCCGAAGAACGTCGACGCTCAACTCGATTTAGTCTACGCCACTTATGGTGATCGGGAACTGTTATTGGATCTCT
>JABJMI010000793.1 GCA_018659505.1 Planctomicrobium sp. | reverse complement strand
GTTTAGAGTACGACACTGATAGCAATGAATATTGCGTGAAAACACAATCTTATCTCTCGACGTTAACGCTGAGACAATTACAGGTGTTAAGGCATCTTGTGCGTGGCGAAAGCGTCAAAGAAGTCGCCAGTACGATGACTCTTTCTGAGCGAGCGATTGAAAGTCACAAATACCGCATCATGCAGAAACTCGGAATTCATGATCGGGTCGAACTCGCAAGATTTGCAATACGAGAAGGATTGATGCCTGCTTAAATGGACCACCTTAGCTTTCAGGAATCCAAATCGAAGGTGCTGAAGACTCTTGTTCAACCAGCGTTTTCCTTCTTGCTTTGATGCGAACATACGGAGCGGTAAACATTCCACGATGTCGGAAGTCCCCGGGCTTCGCTTTCGGATCACCTCGTCGTGGTTCGCTGAAATCTTCGATGACGAATCCGCTGCGACAAAGTTCCCCAACGAGTTCTTCCCAGCGATGTAAATACTCGACTGAACCTTCTTCGCGATACGCTGTATCTTGCACAGCTGGCAGCGGATCATTGTGATAATAAGAAACGCCTAGTATGTAGCGGTTTCGTTGATCTCTTTCAGTGATTTGCAAACTCGTCGGCTGCTTGTGCTGACTGATATAGAGTCCCGAGCCTCGTAAGACTCTGGCGACTTCTTCATAGACAGGTTTCAACTTCGGGATATAGCAACTGCTCACCGGATGATGGACAATATCGAAACTCGAAGTCTCGAATTGACTCAAATCGTCCATCGATGCCTGGACAGCTTTCACATGAACATTTCTCTCACTCGCTTGTTGCACATCTCGCTTGAGCATCTCGGGACTGATATCAACCACGGTAACATTTGCCCCTGCGACTGCATACAAAATGGATTGCCAACCACCACCCGATGCGAGACAGAGGACATCCATTCCCTTAACTGAACCCGGCAACCAGCCTCGTCGATCGAGAGCTAGTAACGGTTGGGCACACTCCTCATCGGTAGCGACCTTTGCAAACTGGCTGTTCTCTTTCGCCAGTCTATTCCAAACTTTCTCGTTGGCATCTAAGTGAGACATAACCTGATTTGACTTACTATGTAGAATTGTGACTTGTGCTTTGTTCCAATTGAAAATTGGGGTGCCACTGGCTCTGCCAGTGTTTTGCAAGATGAACGCCTTCCTTTGTTTTCACTGGCGAAGCCAGTGGCACCCAATTCTAAAATTGAAGTGGACCATAGCAATAGTTATCTCTTTCCGAAAATCAGACGTGACAAAACTGATTGTTTGAGATAGGGTGCGAGCACTGGATTCTTGATATCGTATTTCCGTAGGATGTTCTCCGCTGCAAGATATCCGCTGCGAACTGCTCCTTCCATCGTGGCTGGCCAGTTGGTGGAAGTCCAATCACCAGCGAGGTGAAGATTTGGAATGTGTGTCGCTTGACTGGCACGTAATTCGTCAATTCCGGGCGTCACCGAAAAGACCGCTCGCTTTTCGGTAATCACTCTAAAATGAAGCACGTTTGCTTCTCTCGCTGATGCCCAGACCTCTTTAAGTTCATTCATGACCGTTTCGACAATCTCATCATGGTTCATGTTCGACAAGTTGCGACTGGCGCTGATGACGATTTGATAGCGATGTGTCTGTTTATTTTCTTTATTCTTCGAACTTCCGCGAGAGAAAATCCATTGCGAAAATTTTTCCACGAAGACCGCATGCTTCAAGTCAGTAATTCTTCGATCTAGCCAAAGATGCACGCTGCTGATGGGGGCTGTTTCGATCTTATCGATTGCTGCAAAGAGTGGATGATCTCGACGTTCTGTAGGCAACATCTGAGTGACCTGATGATGCGGGACAGCGAGCACATATTCGTCAGCTTCAACATAGTTATCATTTGAATCAGCTGCCTGGATGACTTTATTTCCTGCTATTTCCAATCTTCTCAACCGTCTGTTGGGAAGGACATTGACCTGCATTTCCTGCAATGCTGACAAAGTTCGTTGTGAATAAAGATCATCTAGAGAAACGTCAGGAATCTCGACTCTCCACCCTTTGCGGTTTGCCAGGAAGCCGTCGAAGAAAACTTTCTTTGCATATGCCGCGTCGATTCTTTCGAGAGATTCACTTAACGAACTGACAAGCACAACTTCCCATATTCGGTTGATCAGTTCTGGAGATTGATGACGCTCATGCAACCAGTCGGAGAATTTTTCTCCTCGTAACTCAGAGTAGGGCGCCTTGGCTAAAGCCTTTACTCCAGAAGCAAATAGTTTCTTGTCTTGAAATGAAAGATAAGGCAACCTCCAAAAAGCGAGTGAAAGATGAAACGGCGCCGGTAACCAACTTTCACCAAAGCTTGTGATCTGATTATCGGGCGAAATAAAGTGAAGTTGTTTCTGCGTCTCAAAGCTATCAGCGATTCCAAGCTGCCGGCAGAGTTTCTGTAAATTCGTGCAGCATCCCATGCTGACATGCTGGCAATTATCGATGATCTCGTTCGAACCCTGATCCTGATAGGAACCTGCTCTTCCACCGAGATGTTTACGAGCCTCATAAAGTGAAACTTCAAAACCATGCTCAGCGAGAGCAGTTGCGCAAGCAATGCCCGCCAGTCCGCCTCCGATGATACAGACCCTTCGATTGATTGAAGTTTGGGAGTTTGAAGGCACGGTATGCAGAATTGTAAAAGAGAAAGTGTGATTCGTCGCAATCAACCACGATGAGGCGAAGTCTATGAGATAGAAGAATTGAATGCGAACTGACTGTTTTAGTTTTCTTCTTTAATCAGCACTCTCTTCAATGCCTGACGGATATTGTTCTCCGCACCGGGACCGACCCATAACCATTTGTCGTGAAAGTGATCTGCAAACGACTTATTGGTTGGGACATAACCTGGCCAGCATTCTCCATATCCGATTGAGACAACAAACGAATCGGGCTTCATCTGCTGAGCCATCAGTTGATAACCGACAAACGACTCTCCGGGGAAAAGAACAATCTGAGCGTTTCCAAAATCGATGCAGGGGAAGTCGATCCGTTGACCTGATTCGACACGGTCCAAACTGGCGAGGCTCATCGCTGCCAGGATGCGGTCTTCTGTTCGTTTTGACTTATTATTAAGAGTCTCTTCGAGATGCTTCCGCTTGAGTTGAGCATGGTCATAGTAGTTGAGGTCAAGCTCTGTTGATCTGAAATCGACAGCAGTCAAAGGAGTTTTCTCAGTCGCTTGCCATGATTCTTGCATCGCTTCGTAAATTCGATTGGTCAATTCGACGCGACTTTCAGGAGAGCCATTGTTGTACTTGCCAGCTGTGACATCTCCGCTACAACCTGAAGCATAAATTTGAACGACTTCAGGGAAGCCCAGTTGCATTTTGCGACGTGCCAAACCTACGAAATCAGACGAAACTTCGCCTCGTCCATAATAACTCATGGGATGAGTGGCATAGCAGTGCAGGGCGAGCAGCGGTTGATCTTCGTTCCAGAAAGAAAGGGTTTTCAACAGGGGATCAATTTCTCCATCAGGAGCTTGAGACATGAATTCATTCGCCCCGCTCGAGCTGCCGCGAGAAAAACTGACGCGACCATCGGGCATTACTATACGTCGATTCGACGCGACTTGATGAACCTCTGCCTGCCCAGTTCCAAAATGAGTCACTGGTTGTGAATGCTTTGCAGAGAGCTGAATTGCAGCGACGACATTCGCAATTGCAATTTCATGGAATTGTTCATCGAATAATTCGTCTTCGAGTCCGACATCACGCAACAATTTGGCAGCGTCCGTATCTGTCACAGGTGCATCGTGTTGGTGCAGGCTGGAGACTAAGACTCGTTCGCGAGTCGTGCCAGCTGCCTTTGCGAGTTTCTCTCGCCATTGATCGTACGCCCCGTTACGAATTTCGCACCAGTCAACAGCAACATAGACAATCGGTTTCTCAGGACCTGTGAGTACAAAACCGATAGCCTCCAACGGGTCCAAAACCTTCTTCGACTTAGTAGGCAACACCCCCATGCAGCGATGATTCAAAGGAATCGTGACATCTGCTTTAAAAGTCGAGATTCGATAATCCGATTCTGCTTTCGCAACAGAAGTTAACCCCACGCTTACGCAAGCTAGGATGGTGCAAACACGCAATAGGAAGGTCGTCATGAATTGTCGTTCATAGGATTTTATAAATTTGCCGAGCTACTTTCATTTCTCAACATCAGTGATGTTTATCTTCATTTCATCTGAGTTCGCTTTCAATTCCGGTGCGTACATTGCGTAGGCTCTGGCAGGTAAGGCACCGAATTGTCCGGGGATTTCAGCTCGCAAGCGGTAACTAACAGAGTGTTTGCCACGGGCGAGTTGCCTCATGAAGAAAGAGACTCTTTCATCACGAAATTCAACGTAGGCGCCTAAACCACCCTTTGTGTATCCACTTTGCACTTCGACAGATTCTGTCCCGGCGGCTTTTAGATCTTCGAAGATGACATATTCGTAATCATTCTTGGAATCGATTTCCAATTCGACTTCGATCAGGTCACCACTTTCTACGGATTCAAGATTCTCTAATAGAATGCGGTTGTACTTCAGCTTCTTCTGATCGACGACTTGTCCGCGTGATCCCGCGACGGTGGCATTTGCATCTTCATCTTGGACTAACTTGTAAAACTTCCGTTGAACTTTAATTTCCAAACCAGCTTTGGTGATGAAATCTTCGAGTGAGAAGTAGGTCAGATATGCGTTGTGATACAACGGTCCTCGACCTGACTTTTTCAACTCAACCGTGTGTTCTCCAGATGTGAGATCATTACCTTCCAGAATGAATGAATTGTCGAATCCGAAGAGATTCTCTTTCGTAATTTCAACGGACTGTTTCTTCTCGCCATCGACCCAAACTTCAACTGTCAGTTCAGGGTTGAGTTCATCCGTTGCTTGCAGGTACTCCGCCAGTGCTTCGATGCAATAAGCGGTGTCTCGAGTATTGGTCCAGTACGTCCCATGCTTACGATTGTTGAGGATGTACTTCACTAAGCCTGATGTTTTTGGGTCTTTGGGATTAACACGGGACAGCAGTTTCAGGTAATGAGCGTTCGCTTCGATATTACTGCCGTACCAATACCACCAGTAGGTTTTGTTCGGCAAATCGAGGTAGGCGGTTTGGTTCTCATTATCGACTTTGATGAACTGATCGATATTGCGAACAATCATGTCTCGCTGATCGACTTCCCCGAGCGTGTCCAATGCAAGTCCGAGTTGAGCTTGCGAATAGAGGCTGAGTTTGAGCCGATCTCGATAGAGAAAACGTTGCATTTGTTTATCAGCGATTTTCGAATCGACCAAGACCGAAAAGACGAGTGCATCAATGTTTGAAGCCTGATTCTTATACGGCTTCTTGCGTTTTGGATTTTC
>JABJMI010000146.1 GCA_018659505.1 Planctomicrobium sp. | reverse complement strand
TGGCAGTCAAAGAGAATTCTTCTCCATGAGGAACGATAATTTCCTCGGGAAGTTGATCAATCTGCGCGAACGTATAACGGTCAACATTTCTCCAAGGTGTCAGCCAGCGAGACAATGCGTTCGAGCCAGCTGCGGGGACAATTGCCAAACAGAGCAACATCAACGCCAACGGGACAGCTGCCAGTTTCAGCCACAATCCATGTTTTGGATCAGGCACTGCATCGGTGAGATCACGGTCTTTGATGACTTCATCAACTTGAGAGATCGCAGCTTGAGTGAGTGTTGAACTGTCGGTCGATGCTTTTTCATTCATCGCCAGTTCTACGACACCCAGGAGTTGATCGCCCAATCGTGGAAATTTATGACGAACCAGACCCGCCACTTGTTCCATCCTTCGAGTTCCCCAAATCCAGCGATGGCATTTCAGAGGCAGAAACAGCCCCATTCCTAGTGACCCGCCAATCAATATCGCTGCCCGGAGTACAGCCGGCGTATCAATAAAGCGATCAAGCGTGAAGACCACGAGATAAGAAGCTGCCAGTCCAAACAGACCAGCTAAGACTCCTTCAGCAATTTTCACAAAGCGAACACGAGAGCGGTATTCTTCCAGACGTTGCCGAGTCATCTTTGGCAACTGGACAGACTTCGTAGTCATAAACCGAATCTCCGCTGTTATTCTGGAGGAGCTTTTAGATGCGTAACACTACCGAATACTCAAGTTCTTTCTGAACGGGAGCTATCATGTATTACGCACTACTGATTTGTTCATTGGGAAATATACATGGGTTTTTCCAAAACTACCAGAAGAATTATAAAAATCACTTGCTCATAGTTGATTCGGTCTGAGGATCAAAATCTAAGTAGAGCGGTTCAGACCTTAATTCGTCTCCTGAATTGCACCGCTTGAGATGAGTATCCCAAAGTGTCGAGAACGAGACCAAGCCAAGGTTTTTCAAAAAACAATCTAAGAATCCTGCACTCATTTCGAAGAAACTGAGGCTGTGTTAGAGCAATTTTTTGCATTCTTAAATGAAGCTCTCATTGAAAGAGAACTGGATTTCAGTGGAATTTCGGAGGCTGAGCAGTTATCTTCGAACCTCATATCAATATTGATCAATCAAATGGAGTTTTTGTTTCGTACTCAACACGTTCTGATTTCACTACTAAGAACAGAGATTGATTATCAGCAAACTTCACACACAAATTGATTCTTTCGGTCGTGATGCCGAATCTGGAACGCGTTCAGACGCCAGCGTTCTTGGATTTGCAAAGGTATTGCTATTCCCTCTGGTATTTGTTGTCTTAATAAGTACACCGACGCCCGTTCTTGCTTACGATGGTCTTTCTGATTTACTGGGCGAACTCTTTCGCGGCATCACTGGACAAAAGAAGCCGGCTCCTGCTGTGATGATAAATGCAATGCAACAATTTCCGCCTTTACCAGAAGCGGAATTGAAAAAACGGAAAGATCGTTTAATTGCTTATGCCTCTGTAAGAAAACAATGGTTGCACGCTCACTGCCAACTTTCCGATGAGCAAAGTGAAAATCTTGACAAGATTTTCCTGGCTGAGATCGAAGCATCTCAAGAACGTCTTAAAAAGAACAACAACCAGCGAAATCAAAATGGCTTTCCGGATTACGCCCCTGTTCGTTTTACCATTGACGGCGCCGCAGCTAAGAATTTTTCTGGGACAGCTTGGGATCGCAAGATTGAAGAAGTGTTGACCCCAGAGCAAATTGCAAATTTCGAAAAAGCTCAAAACGAGCGTGGCACATCGATTGTCGATGCCCAAAGAGCCTGGGTACTGAATCTTCTCGATCAGGAGCTTTACTTTACCTCCGAGCAACGTGAAGTCGTCTCTGAGCAATTAGAAAAACGCTTAAGTTTAAAAAGTTCTCAACTCTATTCGCTGAGCAATCAGAATTATTATTTGAAGTATCAGCAACCTCACACATTGCTCACCACGTTACCCGATGACGTTCTCAATGATCCTCAAAAAGCTCGCTTGAAAAGGGTCAAAGGAGGCAACGTCAACGGTCCAGCGAGTGAACGTTATATTACATTTATGTCGAATGATGGAGTCGATGGCTGGTACGACACTCTCGAAAAAGCGATCGACGAACAAGGTCAGCGCTTACGCGGGATGGCAGATCTACAGATTCGTTATTACGAAAAAGAATACCACTTGGATCAAGAGGGGGTCGATCATCTTCGGCTTGCAGCTAAAGGAACAGCACTCTATTGCTTGGCAAGCTGGAAAGAATCTACGAAAACGAATTTGCGGCAATGGGAAGAACGGATGCAGCAACAACAGTTTGGAAACGGTAACTTTGGATTTAGTATCTCTGTCCCTAATGTCAACAGCATAGGACAGCATCAACTCTGGAGGAATGCTGTCGAGGCGCTTTCAGTCGACTCCTCCAAGATCGCAACTGAACGTGAAGACCGACGGCGGGAACTAGAGTCGAAATACTTACTCTCCTTGTTAGACAAAGAGCTTTTGCTGACGCAAAAGCAACGCGAGCAAATTGCAATTCTCCTCAATAAGAAAATGCCACAAAAACAAATCTCGGGCTATGAGTATATGTATGAGATCGTACTGCTCGCGGTTCCGATGGTGATACTGGAAGATGAAGAGGTCAAGGAAATATTCCTTGCTTCTCCGCAGGATGAAGGACTCAACGAGGATGACCATCCTCAATTACTCGCCTGGGAAGCTCTGAAGGGACAGTATCAAATCAAAGGTCGAAACGTCACAATGCAAATGCAGAACATGGGGCAATTCAGTTTTAATATTCCTAAGTGATGTCCTTCTGCTTCCTCTCAAGCTTGCACAGTCTCAGATCAGTTCCCAAACTCTACCTTGGGAAAATAAAACTAGAATATAAACCATGAAATCTACCTAAGTTCAATCATGGATATGCGAACAAAGAACCAACATCTGTTAGTAAATAATTCAGGATTCAAATGTCTTCCACTACCGACTCCCCTTCCACCGCACAACAGGAACTTCACTCTGATGACGTCGCTGCCATTGATGAATTACGAGGTGTCTTTGCCAATTTAAAACAAGAACTTGCAAAGGTCATTGTCGGTCAGGATCAAGTCGTTGACCAACTCGCAATCTGCCTGTTTGCTCAAGGACATTCATTACTGATGGGAGTTCCCGGACTGGCGAAAACGCTGTTGGTGCGACGACTCGCTGAAACGATGTCGTTAAGTTTCAGTCGTATCCAGTTCACTCCCGACTTGATGCCGATGGACATCACCGGCACCGATATTCTTCAGGAAACACAAGAGGGAAGACGTGAATTTGAATTTGTGAAAGGACCAGTTTTTGCCAATATCGTGCTCGCAGACGAAATCAATCGCGCTCCTTCGAAGACACAGGCTGCGATGCTCGAAGCGATGCAGGAACATCGAGTGACTGTCGTCGGACGTCCCTACGAATTGACTCCTCCGTTCTTTGTATTGGCGACGCAAAACCCTGTTGAACAGGAAGGAACATATCC
>JABJMI010000120.1 GCA_018659505.1 Planctomicrobium sp. | reverse complement strand
TTATGCCCATCGAGTGTGAGGTCAGCAAATTGCACAGAGTTGATCTCCTCCTTCGATTTCAAAAAAACGGCTGTCCCAACTTTAAAAGAGACCGGAATCGAGTCACTATTCTCTATTGATGATTTGATTTTCAGTTGATTTTCAATTGACTCTGAGAAACTGAATTCCACAAATGCCAGTAGGTTTTGATCGAGTTGCTCTCTGTCGCTCCTAGAAACGTCATCGCCGGTGACGATGTTCTTAATCGGAGCCAATCGGTTTTTGGCAGCGTCGAGATTTCCCTGTTTGATATTCTCTTTGACGCTATCGATGAAGGTCATCACATTGTACCGATTACGTTTTTCGATTCCTTCAGCGAGCGGAGCCAGAAGAGCTTCTAATTCCTTCACAATTTCCTGAAGTTGATCAGTATTCTCTTGCTCTGCATTTCCTTGCACTGTGGCATTCATCCATTGCATGAATGCAAAAACATTATCTAGAACTAATTCATGCAGTCGACCGAGTGCGTCTTTTCCAGCTGCGAGAGTATCAGGATCGCGACTGGTTTGGCTTACTCTTGAGATTTCATACCAGATGGTTGGGTCGTCGGGAGATTTCTCGGCAGCTTGCTGTAAAAGTATGACAGCTTGGTCAGCTTGAGATTCTTTTTCCTGTAACCTTGCTTCTAATCGAAAGCTGACGGAAGACTCTGGAGACAGTTCCCGCAGTTTCTTGATAGCTTCTAACGCTTCTGTTTTCGCTTGCTCAAGTTCTTCCGCAGCGGTACTTGGGTCAAGATTCACGAAGAAAGAAGTTCGACCAATCGACAAGTTCTGGTAGGCAAGTCTGCTCTCAGGAAGTAGTTCAGCCAGAGTTACAAAAGTTTGCGAACCATCTCTCCATTGATGGTTTTCTAGCTGCGCAATTCCGAGATTTCGTAATTCGACAACTTTAAGTAGCTCATCTGGTTTCAGTTCTGCTTTGCCGCCTTCCCTTCTAGGACCACCTTGCTGATTGCGAAAGACAATGAAAATCGACACCGCGATGAGCACGATGATTCCCATTGTAATGAAGGTGCTTCGTTGAGATTGACTGCTCATAGTCGCTTCAATTTATTCGTGATAAAGATATCAATGAATCGTAATTTCAATTTTCGATTATACCGACTCTGAAGCAACAGGACAGCCTTCGTGATGAGACATTGCGAGCCTTACACTGATAAGGTGGACTTCTTCGTCAATCGCTGGAAGACATGCAGGAAATCCTGAAAGTTGATTCCTTGTGGAAGGACAGACGTGACTCCCAGTTCGCGTAGTAAACATTCAAACTCAAAGTCCTCCGTCGGTGCAATGACAATCAAGCATATCCGCTTAGAAAGAACAGCGATTCGAGGTAACTGCTCTTGTGAAAATTGTGGGCAATCAAGAATTGCAATTTCGCAAGCATTGTTTTCTAGATGCTGAAAGAAGTCGTCAAGATACGGGAACCAACGAAAGTTGAGGTCCGCTGCCTGTAAATACTCTCGCTCCAGACTCGCAGTTAGGTAAGATTGCTCTTCATAGATCGCAATGTGATGTGGCTGCACGAATTCTCTCCTCTGTATGTATCCCCGCTTGTCAAAATGATTCTACCACGGAGTTACGGAGGGTACTGAGAAATAAAAAGAAAAACTGTTATGCACTACTCGTGGTTGATGCACAGTTGTCGAGTCCAAAAACATTTATGGACAAAGACAAAGTGGAAAGATGACTTTTTCCTCAGAGCATCACTCATTGACACCAAACGCGTCTACTTTTCTTCTTCGTGCCTCAGTGTCTCCTTGGTTTTCTTCCTTAAAAAACACGTACCGGAAAGAGACAATAAACTCCGACGGCGTCTAGAGAATCACCACTACCCACAAAGCCAGCGCATCCATTGCTCCATGCCGTATCGTTTCTCTGGATCGAGTCGCCTCAGGATGAAATAACAGAGTGCCAGAAACAAGACCGCTAAGGGAAGAGAAACTGACACCGACATCGCTTTCTGCCAGTATTCGGTCGCTTCCTGACCTTGTGCAATCCCGTAGATCCACAACGGCCACAGGTGAACGATGTGATGTAACAAGTAAATCGTAAAGGCATATCGACTGAATACTTTGAAAATTTGAAAGCGGTGCTTTTGTTCGGGCAATCGAGGATGCAAGTCAACGAATTGATGCAGCAGACAAAACAAGAGGATAGCCGAACCGACCGTGATCAGCACGTATTCCGTCGAGGCTGGAAACATAGTCCAACCGGTGAAGAAGTATTGTTGAAGTGGATCCGCAAATCTTTCTCCGAATACAAGCAGCGAGACTCCACAACAAATTAAAACGCCTCCAAACGAAAGGAACTTCCCAACCCCAGGCTTTTCGCTTTGATCTTCTGGAAACATCATCGAAGCCACGATAAAGCCAGTTAGTGAATATGTAATCCAAGGGAAGATCGGAAAATACCCAGTCACGAAATATCCAATCAGAACTTCACTTAATGTCAAATCGGCTTCGAAATAGTAGTTGATCCAGTATGCGGGATAATCCGTGATGGCTCTCAAAACCGGACTGATAAAGATCGAAGTCAAAGCGATCGCTACCGGGATCATCAGCGGTTGATGACGAAGCAGATTCAATAGCAAAATTGCTGAACCTATAAAGGTTAGCACATCCCAGTTGAAGGTGTCTTCTGGCAGCCAAACTAAAATATTGAACGCAAAGCCGACTCCGAAAACGAATAGACCACGCCGAATAGATATCTTGCTGATTTCTTCATCGCGGACACCTTTCGTGACAAGACCATTTATCCACAAGCGGTAGCTCACACCTGACAAAAACGTGAACAACGGCGCCCCAAGACCTGAAATGGGCAGTTTATAACCAGACAAATTACCCGCAAAATGGACTAACACCATCACGATAATTGCGATGGTCCTCAGGATATCTAGCGATGGATAACGCATTGCTATGTTCCAAGGCTCGAAAGGTAGTCGAACGCGACAACGACTAGTTCAGCTCCCAGCAGAATAATGATAATCCACTCGAGTGTATGCCCCTTGCGAGCATGCTGAAAATCATTGACACGTTGACCGCACAGTTCGTAAACCTCTTCGTAAACTTCCAGCGAATCGCTGACAAATTCAACTCGATCTTCAACGCGAATTCGTTCGCGAAGTCGATCACTGATTTGACTTTCCAGCGTCGGTGGATATGTATGTGGACTAAGGAGGAAAGGAGTCAGCTTTGCCAGTTGAGCACGCAAAACATATGTTTCTTTAAACCGCTGCATGAGCTGTTTTTTCTTGCGAGCAGCTTGCTGATCGTATTCGAACGCTGTTGGGATGTCAGCTTCCAATTGTGGCCAGTTGGTTGCAAGTTGATTCTCAATTTCAACAAGTTGTGAGACATAGTAAGAGACTTCAATAATCGCAGACTTAACAGTCGGAGAGAATTCTTCATCGACAAAAACGACGATCTTCTCTGGTGTCCAGAAGACTTGAACGTGCTGCAGACTTAAGACCAGAGGCGATTGGTTGTCAGCGTCTTTAGGGTTAACCCAATCATTCAACTGACTGAGAACTTGCTCATCCTCTAAGCATCTCGAAGGGACCGTAAGTAATTCAAACTGAGAGCCAACTTGATTGTCAATTTCGCCTTTCACCATTACAGCTTGTTTATGAAGAGCAACCGGGAAAGTAAAAAGGACATTCGCAGCTTGAGCCCCAGACTCAATGACAGAGATTTTCTCCAGTGTTGAGTCGTTCGGTAATTGATCGATGATGTTCTCAATTTGAGACATTTTGAAAGACTCCAGTTGTTTCCAGAACTTGATTCGTGTGAGTCGTCGCGGCGTCTTCATCCAACTTCGCTGCAATCCAAGATGCAACATAATGAGCAGAATCGAGGACGCCGTTTAGAGTCGTGTCGTATAAGTAGTCACCGACGAGGAACAGGTTCGGATGATGAATTGGTTCCGGTTGATGACGTTCAGCTTCGTTCTTTTTGCCTATCCCTCCTGGTAAAGCACTCACAGCCGACGCCCAGCGATGAACACAACCTTCCAGGAAACATTCTCTCGCTTCAGATAGAAACGGCGGAAGCGAATCGAGAGCGGCTTCGATCAGTTGCTCGTCGTTTAATTCGCACATCTCCAGTGCAGCTTCACCACCGAGTAACCAACCTAAAACTCCATATGGGGAACCGGGTTGACGAGATGACTCATCGTACAAACAGCATCCATCAAATTTGTCCAGCATCCAGTATGAGTCGTTCAGTGTTGGTTTCCAGAATTGGCGATCAAACAACATACTCACACGCAAGTAATGCGCTGGATGATTGTAATGGTCATGATGATCTCGAATCGATTCAGCAAGATCGTCATCCGCGAAGTTGACTGTAGGGATGCTGACATGAGGTAAGGCGACGATTACGTAATCGAACTCATGACTCTCAGTGATCTCTTCATGAATCGTTTCGACACAGATTTTATGACCGCGTTTAGAGACTTCGTTCACGACATGTTGAGTCTTGAGTGTGGCATGGATTCTGGAAATGAGTTCGCGGGGTAACAACTCGTTGCCGCCTACAATCCCATAGAGCGTCATATAGTCGCAGTCATTCATTAAGTAATTTTGCAACCCATATGAGATATTGGTACAGCGAGGTTCCGTCGCCAGATCGCTGTGAATGAGAGTTTCTACATATCGACGAGCTTGCGGATCTTTGATCTGTTCAAACATCGATGCAAACGAGGTTCTCTCCACGGGTTTGGAAGTTCCTTCGGGATGATCCGAATGATAGAACTCGTCAGGGGTTATTAAATTCCTCGCTCGACGATCAAATGCTTTTAGCTCCTCTACCGCAGCGGAACCTAAGTGCTTTTCAATATCGACGGTAGAAGAAAGTAGGTGATCATCCATGATGACCGAAGAACCACCCATCGGCTGAATCGAAAGCCCCAACTCATGAATTAAATCTTTCAACGGATCTTCATCAAAGTGCGAGTAGTCATAGAATTCGGCGGCACCTGCTTCGTAGCTGACAGGTGCAGATGAAAATGTTGGAGTGAGGATCTTTCCCCCGAGCCGTTCCGAGGCTTCGAAGAGTGTGACATGTACGGGAGCGTTGACAATTTTTTCCAGAAAGTAGGCAGCCAGTAAACCGCCCGGTCCCCCGCCAACGATTCCTACCGTTTTTATACGCATTGAACAACCGAAATTTGATTCGACACATCTTGATCTGCACTCGTTCCAAGATTATCGGCTGAGCGAGCTTTAGATAAGACTATGAATTGAAGTGTAAGTTTCGTGTCTCTTTACACGTGAACAGTGATAAGAATTCCACAGCTAATTTTCTAGAATCCTAATTATTCTTCAAACAAAGGAAACACTTCCAGAACTGAACCTACTCAGCGAACGCCGAGAGTTAAGATACCTTTACCAACCCCACACCTGCTAAAAAAGGTTGGGCAAATACATAAAAAAGTCAATCCTCCAATAAAGTTCTCAGAGGATTGACCAAGTGAAAAATCAAGAACGTGTCAATGTTCTAAAGTTTCATGCAGCACAACATGCTGCCGCCGAGCAGCAAGCTGCATCCTCAACACAACACGCTGCTACTGGACTCTGACGGCATTCGCTGCCGGCGGTGCAACAGGCTGCATCGCTGGTACAGCACGGAATTCCTGCAATGCATGCGGCGCAGGTTTCGCAATCGAGACAGCAACAGTCGTCGCAACTTTGGCACAGATTACTGGAACTGGAAACATTACCAACAGCATAAGCTGCAGTCGTCATTAAAAGAGCGACCATTAACACTGCGATTAAATTACGTAACATCATAACCTCCTAAAGGTTGATAGAGTTCTATCAGGAATAGAGTTGAAGTAGAAAAATGAATCTCACGCAAATAGCATGAGCGTACTTTTTAAGACTTCGGAGGAGGAGAACTTGGACGTTCCTGACGACTGAGCAGAAGGTCGTCGGATTGATGTAGCGACTCGCTCAAAACGTAGTCATTTACGTTGGAAGCAAGGTGTATGAAAGTAAGCGTAGTCGTTGATGAACATGCACAATCTGACGTCGAACATGGACAAGATTCGGAATCTGAAGTGACTTCATCTTCAGAGTGATTCCTCACATCAACCGAACAGCAAACAGTGCTATTAACAATAGAGTGCGATGCCTGTACGTGACAAGACGTGTTGCTGCAACAGTCAGTTCCACAACTCTTCACGCAACTTAAACTGGCAGACGTACCGCAATCGGCAGCCACAATTTGACTGGAAAACGTACTTCCAGCAAAGAGAATCAAGAGCGAACAGAAAATGTGTAAAACCACCTGCATACCGTAATGGTATGCGTTTCGTGAACTGATGACAACGGCTATTTTTTAATTGAAGGAGATCAGGCTGTTCAAACGGTCGACCGAATTATTGTTCAACTTCCTGAGATTCGATTTCACCAAACAGGAATGAAAATTCGATCAACACCCGTTCGAGCGGACTTAAAAAGGCTCTCTCTGCTAGAACTTGTTTTGCTAAATCAGGATGATCGGTAATCAAGTTGTCAGCTCCCCTGCCGATCATGAGAGACATTGTGGGAGCGTCGTTCACCGTCCAAACGTGAACTCTTTTATTGCGTTCATGCGCCGATTCAATGAAACGATGTGTTGCCAGTTTTGTGCTAACCGCCAGAAAGTCTGCTTTCGCGCGAGTGATGTCACTGGCAGCGACTGCGGTCAACAAACCGACCGTCCAGTCGGGACGCAACTTCTTCACTTTTTGAATACCTGCCTGCTTTAAAGACATTATTACAATGTCGTTTTCCATGCCGTGTTCCTCGACGAGGTCAACGACTTTCTGTTCTAGGTTCTGATCGTGTCCGTAGTATTTCAGCTCTATATTTAATCTTACTTTATCCTTGCAGGCATCCAGAACTTCACTCAATGTGGGCATTCGTTCGTTTTGAAATTTCGCGTCGAAGTAGCTGCCAATATCAATTGATCGCAATTCCTCAGCAGTCCCTTCCCATATTTTGATTGCATTGCCAGCTACCTTTTTGAGGTCGCTGTCATGTGCGACCATGACAACTCCGTCTTTCGATTCTTGAACATCGATTTCAACCCAATCCGTTCCATCGACAATCGCCTGGCGAACTGATGCCAAGGTGTTTTCTGGAGCCACTGCTGATGCGCCACGATGCGCAGTGATTTCAACTTCGTCTACAAATCTGACAGTTCGTACAGCAGCGAGACCGATGAAACTCGTCCCTAGAAATGCCACGAGGATTCCAGCGATTACTCTCTTCATTGTGATCTTGAGTGACCATTGAGGAGGTGTTTCTGGTTCAGCCGGAAGCTTAAAATCGTCGCCTCTGCAAAAGCTGTTATAGAAGTATGAGAGCATCAAAGCCAAGGTTGTAGAACTGACAATCTGAATCAAGAAGTTGACCACCGCCCATGTTACTAAAATTCCTCCCAATATCGTGACAAGCACGAAGACAGAGTCTGTATTCGTTGGAATAACTTGACTTCCCAGGATCAATACGAATGCACTGGCAATCGTACCGATAATGAAGTTCAAGAGTGCCCAAACTCCGGTCCATTTTGCAAATTTCAGTCTCTTCCCAAACATCAATTCTCGACTACGCTCCAGACTTTGATCTGGGCTCTTGTTTTCGAACAGCAAGAGAGGGATAGCGACTGCCCAGTTGAATAAACAGCGAATCAATAATGCAGTCATGACCAATAGTATTGTGGCTATGGTGCTGGCAACGATCAAGAACTTCGGAGGCTTCTCGGTCAAGTAGAAGTTGATATCGTAATCTGTAAGGAACAATAGAAAGATCACTCCACCCACAGTGATAAATGGCAATGCGATAAGCAGAATTCGCAGTACCATTCGACTCGTCATGCGAAGGATTTCTGAAGCTTTATCGTAAATAAACCATAAGGCAGTCAGCCCTTGGACTTTTTGAGTATGGATCGCACTGAGATTCATGACCATTAAGGTACCGATCTCAAAGGCAGTGATTCCGATCAATCCACCACCGACTATAACTAAAGCCAACCAACCCAGCGGATGGAGAAAGAAGTCTGCGATGTCCGTGTCCGCAAGTATTTCTCGACCAGAGAAATACAGGAAGCCACGAAATATCAAACTCACCAATGGAATCAGAATTGTGTAAGCGATTGCCTTATACAGGAGGTCAGCAATTAGCAGTGACTTCCATTGGATTTTGAGATTCTGAGTTATCTCTTTAAGCATTGAGTGATCTCTTCAGGTTATTAGTCATTCAGGTTTGTGAGTTCATTCTCCATGAAGAGCGATGGTCTTAGATCAACCAAACCAAACTCAACTTTGTGATGACAGAATTCAATTGAATTCTGTGACTTCGTCGCAATCAAAACTTAGATCAACCCTTATGGCTCAATTTGGCGAACCTGAAGAACGGTCGAGCTTTTGCAATTCAGTCTTTCGTTGGAATTCCATAACTTTCCGTCTTAATATCACTTGAATTCCTCCGGGACAACTTAAACCTGTTGCTGATTTGTTATTCAAGGTAATGTCTGCGAGTTGAGTCCAGTGGTGTTGCGACATTCTCTGTCTTGGCCATCGCTGTTGTTCCCAGAGTATCATCATCGCTGCGATGATGACTGCCCGCGGTTGAGTCACGAATTGCTCGGTATTGAGTCGTACTATTTGACCTTCAATACCGCCATCTAATGCTTTACTGAGAACATGATCGGCAATTTGTTCGATTGCGTTTTGTGCTTCTTGTGCCTGATTCGAAAGATTAATCAATGCCTGATCAATCTGAGGATTGAGACTTGTCCTTAAGTACGGAATCACTTCGTGTCGGATTCGATTCCGTGTGTATGCCGAATCTGTATTTGTTTGGTCAATACGGAAGGTCTGCTGAAGAGTAGAGAGAACATCGATCAGTTGCTCTCTGCGAATCTTAAGTAGCGGTCTCAGCAGGCTCACCTCGGGCGAAAGATCGCGCGTCTCAGGAATGCCTTGTAAGCCTTTAAGTCCGGTTCCGCGCGCGATGTGGTGCAGCACCGTTTCCACTTGATCGTTCTCTGTATGTGCGACCGCGATCCATGGGCAGTTGAGTTCTTCAGCGAGAGACTTCAGGAAGTGATAACGGTTTCGTCTCGCGGACTCTTCTACTCCCGCAGGCTTGAGCTTGTTGTCTTCAGAAGGTGTTCCAACGACACAGTTGATACTCATTTCTTTACATAAGGACTGCACCCATTCTGCATCTGCACGAGAGCCACTTCGCAATTGATGATCAAAATGGCCAACGTGAAGTTCCAAATTCAATTCATTTTTGAGTTCATTGAGTAGAACCAGTAATCCAACACTGTCTGCACCACCAGAAACTGCTATCAACAGCGACTGGTCGCAAATTTGCAGTCGCTGAAAGACCTCGCGAATCGCTTCCAGCGGATAGATTGTTTTCTTACTCACTCTGCTCAGCTAACTAACGAAATGATTTATTGAACCACGAAAAACTAGAAAGTGCCAAAATAATTCAGCATCTTCTTTCGTGTGATTCGTGTATTTCGTGGTTATCATTTATCACACGTATCAGCTGCTTCTGATTGTTTGAGCTGAATCGCATTGATAGAATAGTAGATGTCAGCGAGGATTGTTACGAATCTTTCATAGATACTACTTCTTCAGCAGGTTTTCAGTTCAGTCATGCCCTACCAAACATCCAAAGCGGAACAGAAACCGATTCATTCGGGTTCGCTGGAGGTGCATTTGTTGGGGACGGTCGATTACTCTGCCTTTCTTGGTTTGCAGGAGCATCTCACTTTCGAAATGAGCGGTCGAAACGATCTGAACGGAAAATTATTTCTGTGTGAACATCCACCGCTGATTACTGTGGGTCGAGAAGGGAACTCGAACGATGTTCTCGTTGATGAATTTGAGTGCGAACAAACTTGTCTCCCGGTTCGTTGGATGGCGCGCGGAGGAGGCGCCTTTCCTCACGCTCCCGGACAACTCGCCATCTATTTAATGGTTCCTCTTGACCGTCTGGCAATTGGACCGAGCGAGTTCCGCACACGACTCGAAACAGCAATTTGTGAGAGTTGTATTGAATTGAAGGTGCCTGCGAAGAGGTTAGATCATTCCCCCGGTATTTGGGGACGGGGTGGTCAGCTCGGTTTTTTCGGTAGTAGCGTTCGATCCTGGGTCACGAACCATGGTTTGTTTCTCAATGTTTGTATCTCTCCCAAATATCTTGCGATGACATCTCCGAACAGCGATGATCAACGTGGAACCTCGATTCAAGCCCACAGAATACAGCCTATTCAGATGCCGAAATTACGAGAATCATTGATTCGCACAATTTCGTCCCAATTTGGCTACGAAACTACAGATGTCTCGACAGGGCATCCACTCCTGAAAAGAACCCCTCAGCAAGAAACCAGTCATGTTTGATCTTCCGATTGTTGATGCCAAAACCGAATCCGGTGGCTGTTGCAGTTCCACGCCTCAGCCAGTTGCAGAGGAATCTCGAACGCGCCGACGACTGCCGAAGTGGCTAAAACGTCCGATGCCATCGAGCGAGATGGCATTCACCAGTGGCGTGATTGAAGATCTCAATCTGGAAACTGTTTGTGAAAGCGCGAAGTGTCCCAACCGTTCAGAATGTTGGGCACAGCAAACAGCGACGTTTATGATTCTAGGCAACGTCTGTACACGACCCTGCGGATTTTGTTCTGTTCCTAAAGGCAAAACTGAAACCGTCGAAGAGGACGAACCAGAGCGCGTGGCAGAAGCAGCGGCGCGATTAGGTTTGAAGCATGTGGTCATCACATGTGTGACGAGAGACGATCTTCCCGATGGAGGTGCGGAACATTTCTATCAGTGCGTCTTGAAAGTCCGTGAACGAACTGGCGCAGCTGTCGAAGTATTGACCTCGGATTTCATGGGGAACCGTCGTGCCATTAGTCGCGTTGTGGAAGCGAAGCCGGATGTCTTCAATCACAATACCGAAACGGTGCCGCGACTGTATCATCGGGTTCGTCGAAATGCTGTCTACCAGAGAACACTCGACTTGCTGGCGCAAGTCAAAGAAGAAGATCCAAACATACCAACGAAGAGTGGTCTGATGCTCGGACTCGGTGAGACAATCGAGGAAGTCATCGAAACTTGTGCAGACTTACGAGCTGTTGGAGTCGACATGATTACTATCGGGCAATACCTCAACCCCGGTCCAGATTTGCTTCCTGTCGAACGGTATGTGCCGCCAGAAGAATTCGAAGAGATCGCCCAGCAATGCCACAAACTCGGTTTCAGCATGGTCGCCTGCGGTCCCTTTGTCCGCTCAAGCTATCACGCTGGAGAAATGGTCAACGATATGTCCACCGGGACTGTCATCTCTTCGGTGAAGTAGGAATCACAGGTGGGAG
>JABJMI010000123.1 GCA_018659505.1 Planctomicrobium sp. | reverse complement strand
TTTAACGGCTAGCCGAAGGCATCGGTTTTTAACGATAAACTTCGACGCCTACATCTTACCGTTAAACTAAAAAAACTTCTGACCGAGCAAGCTATACAGAACAATTCACACTGAGACTTTCGTTTCTGGTCAACTTTCCGTAACTTGAAGACTTCAGAATTGATGTCTTCAAGTTCTTAAGGAGCTGTTTGTGAAACTCGTTAACCGCTGGCAGATCGTGACGTTCTGTCTTTCACTCATTTGTATCTCAACTATTCACGCAGAAGAGCCTTCCGTTTCGTTATTCAATGGAAAGAACCTCGATGGCTGGGTTCAGCATGGAGGCGAAGCGAAGTACACCATTGATGGCGAAACGATTGTGGGAACTTCCGTTCCCGATACCCCAAACAGTTTCCTGTGCACGAAGAAGCACTACTCGAATTTCATTCTCGAAGTTGAATACAAAGTTGATCCAGGATTGAATTCTGGAATTCAAATTCGAAGTAATGTTTATGATGAGCCGCGCGAAGTTGTCACCAAAACTTCGAGTGGGCAAATCAAAACTAAAAAAGTCGCAGCTGGGCGCGTACATGGTTATCAAGTTGAGATCGATACTTCAGACCGCGCTTGGTCCGGCGGAATTTATGATGAAGGTCGTCGCGGTTGGTTGAACAACTTAGAAGGCGACAAAAACAAAGCGGCGCGCGAAGCTTTCAAACAAAACGAATGGAACCATTATAAGATCCAGTGCATTGGTGATTCTATCAAAACCTGGATCAATGGCGTTGCCGCAGCAGACTTGAAAGACGACATGACCGATTCCGGGTTCATTGCCTTACAAGTGCATGGAGTTGGGAACAACAAAGGGAATATTGGCAAGCAGATTCGCTGGAAGAATATCAAACTACAAGAAGTCAAAGTCGCAGCGAAAGCAAAACAACCTAAGCAATTCGTCGAGTACAAAGGTAAATCCGGTCCCGGTAAAGGGATGAAAGTCGTCCTCATCGCTGGTGATGAAGAGTACCGTTCAGAAGAAGTGCTGCCACAACTAGGGAAGATCCTCTCGCAACGCCATGGTTTCGATTGTCGAGTTTGCTTCCCCATCGATCCGAAATCTGGACGCATTGATGCGAACTACGGAGGCAACATCCCCGGACTAGAAGCACTCGAAGATGCTGACCTGATGATCATCTTAACTCGCTTTCGTGCTTTACCTGATGAACAGATGCAGTACATCGATGATTACTTAAAAAGAGGCGGACCCGTTCTGGGGATGAGAACATCGACCCACGGTTTCAACTTCCCCGGTGGCAGTAAGTGGTCGCACTACAGTAACGGCTACAACGGTGACAAAGAGGCCTGGAAAGATGGTTTCGGTCGCTTAGTTCTCGGTGAAAAATGGATCAGCCACCACGGACAACATAAATCACAAAGTGCTCGTGGAGTCATTGTTGAAGACCAGAAAGAGTCCCCAATCGTCAGGGGAGTTGGCGACATCTGGGCGCCCAGCGACGTCTACGGAGTACGACTTCCACTGCCGGGTGATTCGCAACCAATAGTCCTCGGACAAGTGGTCAACCGTGCGGGAGAGAGGGTTAAGGGTGATATCCTCTATGGAATGCGAGACACCGATACAGAACCAGATGACAGCAAAAACAACCCAATGATGCCCGTCGTCTGGTCGAAAAGCTTTGAACTTCCGAAAGGGAAAAAAGGAAATTCGATCAATACCACGATGGGGGCTTCTACAGATTTCCTAAATGAAGGCGTCCGGCGACTTCTGGTGAACTCAGCTTATGTACTCACCGGGTTGGCAGAAGAGATTCCTAAGTCTGGAACAAACGTCGAATTCGTCGGAAAGTTCAGTCCGACCGCGTTCGAATTCCGAAGCGGCGAGTACTGGGTAGAACGTGACATGCGTGTTGAAGAACACCTGCTGGAATAGAGATTTGTGGCGAGTCGATTTCGAATTGAGTATGGGTATCGGACTAAATTTCCCCGTTTCTAAAGGTTCATGACACCTTCCGGGAGAATGACAGGTAAGGTAGGCGGGAGAATCTTGCTTCTTTTGCTGTAAGACTTTTGATTCTACCGAAACATTTCCGTGTTTCGAGAGTTCAGTAGAACAATTCCCGGTCCGATACATTGATTCAGATTGCGATAGATCTATCCAAGCGAAGGTTCGAAATGAAAACAATCCTACGACGGCAATTCTTAGCTCCAGTAACCTGTGCTCTTTTGTTTGCGTTGACGAGCGTGAATCTGTTTGCGCAGGATGAGCCAGAGGAAGAACTGGGACCACGACTCCCGTTTGCAGCGGTCGCTGTCCGAAATATTGATCAATCGCTGTCCAACATTGCAGCCATGTTTGACGCATCTGGTCGTTCAGATATGACGGACATGATCGAAGGATTCCTGGAAGATAGAGCAGGAAATCTCGATGGCGTCGATCGCACGAAGCCATTCGGCTTTATGTACTTTCTAAGTGACGGACTGCCGCCTCAACCGACTCAAGTTGCGTTTATTCCAGTCAGCGACATCGATGCTTTCGTTCGCACTGCCTCACTTGGTCCTGCGAAACCGGAAAAAGTTGAAGGCAAAGAGAATGTCTACAAATTTCCATTTGGACGCAGAAACCGTGGTATCAATATGGTCATTGAAAATGGCTATGCTTTTGCCGCTTCTGACGAAGAAATACTAATTGATTTACCTGATCCTGCTCAGATCGTTCGCGGGATGACGAGCCGATACGACGTCAGTGTCTCCGCGATGCTACGCAATGTCCCCCCGTTGATGAAGGATTTCTTCATTGCAACTTTGCAAGGGAGTGCTCAAGCGGAACTTCAGCAACGCGACGATGAGTCTGAAGCAGCCCATCAAATGCGAAAAGCGGGTGGTCAAAATGCACTCGAGTTCATGACACAAGTTCTTCGCGACGGAGAGCAATTCACGATTGGATTAGAAGCGAATCCCGAAGAAAAGGTCGCAGCTCTCGAATTTATTCTTGATGCTAAGCCTGAAAGCGAATTCTCTGAATTCAT
>JABJMI010000124.1 GCA_018659505.1 Planctomicrobium sp. | reverse complement strand
GGGGAATCAGCCGTCCTGTCTCTGCCATATAATCTTGATAATCACTGCCAAAATGGTCGATCATCATCTGTTCTTCGTTCGGGGTTCGCAGGAAGTACATCAACGCAAATGCGAGTACGACACCCCAGCCTGCCAGCCAATTATTGAGCAATAACGACTGCGCGATGCTGAATAGCCAAATCCCGGAATACATCGGATGCCGTATATAGCGGTACATACCGTGTTTAATGATTTCGTGCCCCTTTCGTGTCTCCAGGCTGGGAGACCAGTTGAGCCCCAAGTCGACGTGCGAACGCCAGAAAATCCAAAGTCCGGCAATCATCGTGACGAGCCCACATGAATGTACCAAGCTTGACAACTCGTAATCCGCAAACGAAAACAGTGGCGTAAACAAATAGATGATCGGAAAGAATAAGCTGGTGCATATTACGCACGCAAACAGCGCCTTCTCCTGCAAGCTAACACGGCGATCCGTTAATTCATTGACCTTTGTTCTGGCAGCGAATTTGCCACGAATTGAGACATAAACAACAAATCCGATAGCGAATGTCAGGTTCCAAGGTTGCAGGATTGACATGCTGCTATCCATAGAGCTTTTGTAGAACGTCTTGCAGGCGAAGTATGACTTCAATGGAATTGATTTTCATCCCATAACTCTATTCATTCTATCTCAGAACAAATGATTCTCAATTATAATCACAGAGATCACTTATCAGACCCTGCGATAGCGCCAAAAAGTTTTTGATCAGTGCTATCCCGCCGATCACATATTCTAAGCTGCTTCATTCAACGACTGAATCCGGCCTTCACTCAATCTCACGATTCGTTGGGCTTGTTGGGCGATTTTTTCGTCGTGGGTGACCATCACGATGGTGAGTTTCTTTTCTTCGTTTAGTTGATGGAGAAGGTTCATGATCTCGCCACCGGTTTGGGAATCTAAATTCCCGGTTGGTTCGTCAGCGAGTAAGACGCTTGGTTCGCCGATGAGTGCTCGGGCGATCGCTGCGCGTTGCATTTCTCCACCGGAGAGTTCTGAAGGTCGATGACTCAGGCGGTGATCGAGACCAACTTGTTTCGCAATCGCTTTGGCTTTATCGCGAAACTCGACTCGTCGTTTCCAGTATTCCCAGGCGGAGTATCGAATCATCAGCGGGCAAAGGACGTTTTCCAGCAAAGTCAGTTCTGGCAACAGATGATAGAACTGAAAAACGAAACCGAAGACGTGATTTCGTAGTTCGTCGCGTGTTGTGGCTGGCAGGTTGTCGATGCGATTGCCATCGAGCCAAACTTCGCCGACGTCTGGTTCATCGAGCAGACCGAGCAAGTGCATCAGCGTGCTTTTGCCAGAGCCTGATTGACCGACGATGGAGAGGAACTCTCCCCGCTCCAGTTTGGCATCGACGCCGCGCAAAACATACACTTGATGCTCACCTTTGCGGTAGGCTTTATCGAGTGCTTTGGCACACAGATGAACGGGTTGTGTCATAGATAGAGTTGCAGGTTGAGACATTGTGAACTCGTCTTGAGGGTCTCGTCATCGAAGTCCGTTCGATGAACAGCAGCGATGAAAACTATTCGTATCTCAACGCTTGAACCGGGTGTAGTTTTGCAGCTCGTCTGGCAGGTAATACGCTCGCCAAGACGGCAATAATCATCGCTCCGATGGCGACCCATGCGACTGTGAATGGATCAACAACTGTGGGGATTTCACGGAAGTAGTAGATCGCTTCATCGAAGACTTTGCGACCTGTCATCATTGACAGGACTTTTTCAATTTCATTGATGTAGCGAACAAAGAGTAAGCCCATGATCACGCCGACGCCGCTACCGACGATTCCCAACGAAAGTCCATAAGAAAGGAAGATCACCATCACGCCGCGTGAGCTGGCTCCGAGTGCTTTGAGGATGCCGATGTCTCGTGTTTTCTCGACAACGATCATGTAGAAAATTGCCAGAATTCCGAAGCCTGCCACGGTGATAATCAGGAACAACAAAACATTGAGGATTGCAGATTCCATGGCGACTGCTTCCAGCAATGGACCTTGTTTCTCCTCCCAGGTACGGACTTGAAATGTCCCCTTTTCAGGATCAAGACCAGACCTGAGCTTACGAACCACAGCGCCGGCATCGTTGTAATTCTTCAATTTAATTTGCAACGAAGTGACTGCACCGTTTCTCCAATCGAGCCCTTTGGTCGGGTCCGTTGGATTCTCTGAGAAGAGCATTCCGCGGGCGAGTTGAAGTTGTTCGAGATTGCAATAAACGAGGTTCGCATCGTATTCACTCATGCCGCTTTTGAAGACATCAGTAACAGTCGCTTTGAAGTTGGCTGGCTCTGGCTTGCCGGTTTTGATCGTGGTCAGATTCACATCCTGACCGGGCTTGACCATATACATGATATGCGTTTTGCCAGTCGCTTTGTCCTTGTAAGGAAAGCTGACGAGTCCCGCCCCAATGTAAACACGACCGAACAACGGCGCGGTCGAATCGTAGTTCTCGTCTTTAGTTTGATTCTCGAATGGATCAACATATTCACCAATCGCAGGAGGTGCAGTATCAACCGAGAATCCGTCTGATGATTCTGTTCCAGATGTTTGTAGAAATGGGTCAGCAACTTCGACACCGCTAATCGGTTGCAATGCGACCGCTTGTTGGATTCCGGAATCGGTTGGCGGCAATAAAGATGGCTCCGAATTGTCACCGTATTGATGATCGAACTGCTCTTTGAACTGTTCCCATTCAATCCACTCCTTGCGACTGTCTTGAGCTTCCTGGGTCAACTCCCAATCAAGAGGTTCACTAAGGCTTCTTAACGGAGCACGAACAACTTCGCCATCTTCCAAAATTTCTTGACGGCTGAGCATATAGGGAGCGAAAGGACTAACTTGGTTCTTCCCTTGGGGGTCGATCCCGACGATGGTCACCGGTCGATAGACTGTCTGCCCTGCCCAATCGAAACTGACCATGCCGTAAATCTCTACTGTGGGAGTCATTGCTTCCACATATCCACCGACCAGTCGATCAACTTCAGCCATGAGCTTCCGAGGATCGTCAGTTCCATCGGTACTTGTCGTTTCGATCATCACGTCAGAGAGAATCGCATGAATGCGGTCTTTCATCTGGCTACTGAAACCAGACATCACACTATTGACGACAATCATCGTCGCCACGCCCAAAGTCACACTGACAATGCTCGCCAACGCGATATATCGCGTGCGTAGATAACGGTTCGCTAACAAAAACTTGTACATTCGCACTCCATTGCGGTTCGACAATCAGCCGATTTTGCCGAAGTTTAGCGCAGATCGCCAAATGAGTCGAGGCGAGAATCTCAGTGGCGGTTGGCTTTTGGTGATTAGCTGTAAGCTACTAGCAAGAAAAGGATTGCAGCGAAACGGCAAGCCTAATAGTCCTATTCAATGAAGGCTGGCAAAGTACGGCGTCAGGAAACTTCCCAGAATTGTGACCATGCTCCAACAGATCAGAAGCCATTTCTGACTGGCTCTGAGCGAGCCGACTTCACCCTCTGGCGACTCTTCAGAAATTGGTCGCTGAACGAAGTTCAACAATCCGGCAATTGAAATTAACAACGCAATGGCGAAGAGTACAAACGCTGCGGCTCCATACATTAGAGAAGTCGAAAGTTGCAGCGAGGCATCCCATACCAGAAACAGCCCCGCAACACTTGTTGTCGTTCCAACAGACATGACTCCTATCAGCTTAGGAATGAAGAGACTTTCTTCGGAGTGACCTTTTGCATATTCCATAACGAGGCTGAGCAAGATGAAACCTGAGAATTGAACTAAACTGCTTAACCACAGTACCGTCAACCCGGTTTCAGGCAACAATATCCAGCCAAGCAGTATCAATTGCTGACTCCAGACGATGAGTCGGCTGAAATGCAGATCGGTACCCGTTCCTGAGTACATCAGATAAGAGACATACACAAATCCGAACAAAGCAGGGAGTGTGAATAGTTCTGCCGTGGTCGCCCAACTCGCTGGATCGGGGGCAATCAATAATCGGTAGAACAGCAACAGCACAACTTTGGAGATCAAGATTGCCCAGATGCACGTCGCCAGCGAGCCTTGCTCAATTGTACGGACGAAGAGTCCATGAAATGGAAACAAACCACTGAGGACTGCAACTCCGATAAAGATCGCAGTTGTCGGCACCAGTTGATACTGCTCCCAAGTTAACTTCGCAGCTGGATGTTGCAAAGCTGACCTTCGAATGAGGTCAACTAGCTCACTCAAGTTGATCGTCGTCATCCCCGGCAATCCGTGCGGAGCAGAACGCGCTATCGCAGCGCAAGCGATGAGCCATGCCAGACCAGCGAAGATGAATGACCAGCCAATGATCGACATAGTAAGAGTTGAAGAGTTCTGCGCGGTGCAGCGGTCCACGGTCTTCGTGCTTAACGAGAGCATCGCCAAAGTTGAAGTCGCTGCCCCCGCCATGAGTAATAAAACATCATTCGCGATCACAAGCAAAGTAGTGCCAATTAACAGAGAGAGCAGCGTTGATGTTGAAACTCTCTTCGCTGAACCTTTTGCAGAATAGATGGTCCAGATCATAAGCGGCAGCAATATCAACGCCGCTCCGCCAATCAAATCAATGTAACATGAAACTTGACCGAACAGCCCGGAACTCCATTGAATGATGTAAGAGTATTCGAGCATAGTAGATTTAATTTGAGTTGATGGAGCGTTCTAGCGGTGCAGAATAGTCTAGTGTGAAGCGTCTCAACAGACTATGACCTTATAATAATTGTCCCCAACGACACAGATGCCGCAGGAGTATGAAGTGATTTGGTTCTGGCTCATCGTAATATTAACAGTATTCGGTGCCGCTGCATCTATAGACGGAGCAATCGATGACCATCGCGATATTCGCTCTGGTCACCCCTCGCTCGATACGTTGATCTCCATGACTGGCATTACTAATCGTAAATTCTTCATTGAACTGATTGGAGAACCGGATGAAGACGACTGTTTCGAAGTCCCCGCAGAAAGAGTATCCGATATCCCCACAACTTGGTGGACAATCGTAGATCATCCGATCTTTGATCTACTTTGTATACTTATAGCAATTGCAGCACCGTTTGTTTTCCTACTGGAAATGAAGATAGGGTTATCGCTGTTGGGCATCTCCGCGGGATTTCAATCTGCGGGGTATTCCTATGCGATGTTGATGGTCTTTCGTTCAGAAAGCCAGAACAATAACTCTTATGGCTCACGTTGAGATTGTTTGATCAAGTCTGATCCATACAGCGGAACGGAGCTTTGTTTTGATGATACCCTTCAAGTAGTTCTTTTCATTTATGGCTGAGATAAATTCATGCCCATCAAGACTTCACAATCGTCGTTCAAACCAAGAATTGGGAAGCCACACGCTTCGACGATTCTTGTGTTCATTTTGGTTGCCGGTGTCCTCGCATTAATAGTCGATTATGTTCGTGTCCAAGCAAAAGATCAACGACTCGGGACTTCCATAAAAGAATTCGGCGGAAGGATGGGTGGTATCCCGTTCTGGCCATTTGGAAAAGAGTACCGTATCAGTTTCACCGCCCCACTAACCACAGAACAAATCGACCAATTGAAAGAACTTAACTCGCTGCGAGGGACGGTCGGGATCGCCTTTGTAGAATGTGAACTCTCCAAGAAACAAAAATTTGAACTGGCCACAAAGTTTCACAACTGCTTTGTGTTTCAGGTATTTGATAATGATACGTTTCCGGTGAGGAGTAAAGAAAACGAATCACGCTAATTTTTTTACTAACCTGGTATCGTGTTGTCACCACCGATAAGGGTAATACATGTCAGCTCCGTCCAGTTCGATAGCTCATCCAGGTATCGCCGATGAGACTCAGCTGAGCCTCAAACACTCAACTATCGGTATTTACATTTAATGCGGACACGAGCTTGTCCGATCGGCTTGTGAAGAATGTATCGAGGCAGTCGTTTAGCCATGTGTGCAGCCTTTCTTTCACCCAAAGTGGTAGTAGGGTGGTAATTGACTTGCTGCACTGCCGGTAGCATTTTTCCGTAAGTCACGACACAGATTGATGTTAGAAATGCCCCCGCAAGGACTCGAACCTTGAACCTACTGATTAAGAGTCAGTTGCTCTACCAATTGAGCTACAGGGGCTGTGTTTATAATTCTACGAATAGCAAGCGCGAGAGTGTGACAAGAATATCGCTGAAGTGGAAGTGTTCCGCTGTGGAATTTTTCCGCTTTCATTCTTAAGTGCGGTGAATCTGACTCACCTCTGCTTGTGGACATGTGTCGCCGCAGCGAAGTTCGTTCTCCTTCGTGAATTCGATGTAATCAGTCTTCGATGAGTATTCTGTCCTCAGTAAATATCCCGCGAATTGTGGAATTGTTCCCCCGGTCGATGACCGGAGGCTAAATGTCAATTCTTCATCCGAAGAACATCCACTTAACGATATTCCGCGAACAGGTCTTTGGATTCTAGCTGGCTGCGCATTCTCCATTCTCTTAGTACGTCGAGGAGTTCGCGTTTTTTGTCTTGATGATCGGGTGAATTCCAAAGGTTGTTGACCTCATTCGGGTCGTTGTTGAGGTCGAAGAGTTGACCATCTGGTTGGTCGAGGAAGTGGACGAGTTTCCAGTCGCGGCTGCGGACCATGGTCATGAAGTCAGTGCCGGTCAGGATGCCGTCTTTCGCTTGTTCTGCGAAGACGTATTCACGCTCTTCCCACTCTTTTCCTTCCAGTGCCGGTAGTAGAGATTTCGCCTCCATGTTCTCAGCTGGCTCGATGCCAGCGAGTTCGAGAATGGCCGGTCCGAGGTCGAATTGACTGCACAGTCCGTCGAACTTTCGACCTGCCTCGAATCTTCCCGGTGACCAAACAATTGTCGGCATCTTGGTGATGATGTCGTACATCGTCCATTTTTGTGAATGTCCATGGTCCGTCAAGCAGTCACCATGATCCGAAGTGAAGATGACAACTGAATTTTCCAGGTATCCCTTCTTGTCGAGTGACTCCAGAATCTCGCCGACTTTTTGATCGATCATAGTCACGTTCGCGAGATAATACGCTCGCTGACGATGACGCTGTTCTTCTGTCGGTTCAAGATCGAGCACAACCGAGTCGTGGTCGACTTCGTTATTGTGTTGTCGAAGTTCCTTGAATGCTGCCGGTTGATTGTCGAGTTCCTCTTGAGTCACTTCCAGCAACGGCAGTTCTTTGTCGATGTACTTCGCTGCGTATTCTGGTGTTGGATCGTACGGAGGATGCGGTCCCGGAAAACCGATTTCCAAAAAGAGAGGTTCGGTCTGCGGATACGAATCAATCCACCATTTTGCCATCTCACCAACGAACATATCTGAATGCAAATCTTCAGGGAGTTCCCAATCAAACGCACCGAGGGCTTTCTTATAATCATCTCGTTTGCGGTAGAATTCTCGCTGTTGCTTGACGAGTCCCCGCGCCCGCAGAGCTTTATCCCATTCATCGAAGTAGTACCGCTCTTCGAGGTAGCGATCTTTGTTCTCGACGACATACCGCTCGTGGAATCCGAGCGGAGTATGGTACGGATAGGTGTGCATCTTCCCGATATTCACGCAGCGATAGCCCGACTCATTTAACTGCTCGACCCAGGAGTGCTGCCATAGATCCGCGTTTTTAAGGACACCGGTTGTGTGCGGATAGTACCCGGTAAACAGCGAAGCCCGACTCGGAGCACAACTCGCAGCCGTAACATGACAATTCGTCAACGTCGTCCCTTCGCGAACCAATCGGTCGAGATTCGGCGTCTCCATATAAGGAAAGCCGAGTTCAGCGATGGTGTCGAATCGCTGTTGATCGGTGATGATGAAGATAATGTTCGGTCGATCGGACATGAGAGATGGGCAAGGGGCTAGGGTTGAGTGGCAAGGGTGGTCATCATGTCGAGTTTGCAAGCGTTCGTCCAGTTCAACTAATCAGAGCTTTCATTTAGCCCCGGGTGAGTCACCCGGGGAATGTGACGTTGAATTCTAATTGTTGAGATGAAACTACTGCCAGAAGAAGTTAACATATGGCAATCAGAAACGAGACAAATACACTTACTGATCATCGAATGGAATCCATCATGCCCACGCCACTTGAATCACTTGTCTCCACTGGAACGAAACTTTGGTTGGATAGTGTTGATCCTGATTTGGTGAAGTCGAATCTTGAATTCGGTGCGACTGGGGCGACTTCGAATCCTGCGATTGTTTCGGATCTCATTAAGACGGGGCGTTTTGATGATGATATTTCAACGCTTGTTGAGAAAGGTCTCGACGATGAGGCGATTGCCTGGGCGTTGACGGATAGTCTCGTAAGCAATGCTCAGAAGAGCTTCGCTGCGATCAATGAACAAACCAATGGCAACGATGGCTATGTCAGTTTCGAACTTGATCCGCTTTTGGAAGCTGCCGATTGCGAACTCAGCACAGAAGAACGGTCTGCGAAGTACATTGAAACCGGCAAGCAATGGGCAGCTGGGCATACCAACCGGATGATTAAAGTCCCTGCGACTCCGGGAGGTTTGGGAGCGTTGGAAGAACTCGCAGCTGCGGGAGTGACATTGAATGTGACCTTGATCTTCTCGGCAGAACAGTATCAAACCGCGCGGGACAATATCTGGAAAGGGGCGCAACGACGTGAAGATCCTAAGACGCTAAAGTCTGTCTATAGTATCTTCATCAGTCGTATTGATGCTTACACTGTCAAGAAAATCAGCGAACTTTCAGACGCTGCCCAGGGTGAAGTTGGTGTCTTGAATGCGAAGCGAATCTGGCAAGAGAATCAAAAATTCTGGAGTGACAAAGGATTGCCACTCCAACAGGAGATGATCTTCGCCAGCATGGGAACTAAACTCCCCGAAGATCCGAAAGACAAATACGTCTCCGCATTGGCTGGCTCTGACATTCAAACAAATCCACCGGAAGTGAATGAGACCATTCAAAACATGTCAGGCAAAACCTTCACCAGTCGCATTGCAGAAATGCCATCAGAAGCTGTTCAAAACGAAATCGACGAGAAGGTCAACTTCAATCAAATGGAAACCGACCTCATGGAAGAAGGTCTCAAGAAGTTCGCTGACCCGCAGAACTCTCTGCTGAAGTTGATTGCTGAGAAACGGTAAAGGCTTCAAGTGCTTCAACGACATGAATAATGTTTCTTATTGCAGTGCACCGGCATGACTGACCCTTCAAAAAAACGTTCGTATTCCTTCAGATATTCACTTCTGCTGCTTAAGTTCTTTTGCGGTGGATTTTTCACGATTTCACTATTAGTTCTCGGATATGCAATCTGTCTAAGTAACTATTATTCAGAGTCGACGATCGAGGCTCTTAAGCCCTCTGCAAAAGCCTTGGCAAAGCTTTTTATAGCAAAAGGAACAACTGTTTATGATCCTTCGGTGGTCATTGAAGCGAAAACAGGTCCTGACTCAAAACCTGAATCAAATTATATTTTCATCGACGAAGAGTTGCTGAACCAGGATCTCATTCCAGCTTCGAGCGATGAATTATTCCTGACCGAAATCAGTAATCAAAAAATCGTCAAAGCTTCACAAGATTTTTCATATCAAACTTATGAGGAACCACGACTTCACGAGTTGAGGAAAAAATATAAGCTCAAGGAAGTTGTCGCTGATGCTGCGAATGAATTCGAAGCTCTTGTCTTGCTTCGTAACTGGTCGAGAAGCCAGTTTCACAGAGAAAACTACCAGCCTTTTGAAACAAATTTTGATGCACTCAGGGTTCTTGATCGAAATTTAAAAATCTTTGGCAAACCTTATGACATAGATAAACATTTTGACCCGTGTCATTTTTTCCCACTCTTATATTCTCAAGTTGTAATAAGTATGGGATACACATCTCGGCTAGTTGCAGCAGAGCATGGTATGACTGAAGTTTGGTCGAATGATTTTCAGAAATGGGTGCTGATGGATGCCGAACTCAACTATCATGTGGTCAGAGAAGGTGTTCCGCTG
>JABJMI010000428.1 GCA_018659505.1 Planctomicrobium sp. | reverse complement strand
TGTACTTCTAGTTATAGGGATTAGCAAAAGTATTCGGTCTAACGAGTCGATAAAAATTAAAAGGGCAATTCGTACAAAACATGTCAAGTTGACTCATGCGACGGTCATTTACATTCCATTTCGTAATTTGTGTACTCTTTGCGCTCTCTTTACCTCTCTCAGGATGTCTGTTGGGACCGGGCAGTTTGCGGCATAGCCGAACGAACTACAACAGGGCCGTGCAAAAAACCGCACGTGAAGAATTGCTATTGAATCTGGTACGAATGCGGTACGACCAGTCGGTCGAATTCATGCGAATCCCCAGTATCACCGGGCAGTACAGCTACGATTTGGACCTCGCTGGGACATGGAGCGATGGAAATCCAAATATTCCATCATTTCTGGGGATGGGCATGCAGTCAAAACCAACGATTGTCTACGCCCCAGAGCAGGAACAAGAGTTTAATCGGCGACTTCTCTCACCGATTCGATCTGAAACAATCGAGTTATTGGCATCGAAAGGATGGCGAATCGATCGTGTATTGATGCTCACTGTACACAATATTAACGACGTGGAAAACGCAATCTCTGCAGGTGGTCCAACCCCAAAGTATCAACCGATCTATGAAGAATTCAAATACTTCACTGAAATGATGAGAGCTTTGCAAGTTGATGACCATTCATTTGAATTCGCCTACAAAAAGGTCGTGACAGATGAAGCAGTTCAAGTCGGCGATCCAATTCCAATCGAACAGATCGATGGTGAGTCTCAAATTCTTGCAGTTGAAAAAGGGTATCGATTTCATGTTTCCGCAGACAATAAATCAGCCACACTTTGGAAAAACGAAATCAAGTCACCGGATAAAATTCTGCGGTTCGCGAAATATGCAGATGAGAGCTTCGAAGTTCAGGAAATCTGTAGTACGCTTGAATTGGATCCTGAACTTAAAGAGTTTCAGGTGAGTCGTGATTCGGATGGTCAACTTGCACGTCCGCACAGTCGCAGATCACCGAACGTAGACGTTGCTTTGCGAAATGAATTAATTGTGAGCACGCGGTCTCTCAAAGAGATCATGCATTTCCTCTCACAGCCCGTCGAAGTTCCTGATTCTCATATTAAAAAAGGGATCGTCAGGCAAACAATTCAACCAGCAACAAACTGCCCGTTTGACTGGCAGGAAATTTTCCACGATTTGTTTCGCGTGCAGACAAGCAAGATTCGCCCCCGTGGCTCGGCAGTATCAATCAAGCACAACGAGCATTGGTTTTACATCGATGAAAGCGACATCGAATCGAAGCGAACGTTCAACTTGCTCCTGGAACTCTTTAACCTAGAAATCCGAGCAGGTGGCGGAGCCCAGATTCCGTTGCTGACCATTTGAAGTGGACAGGGAATTAATGTCAGACGTCAGCATCAAATTTCTTAATTCAGTGGCATCCGGCGAAGTTAAGTTGGACAAAAAAACAGGCAGTAAGCACGTGAGCCACCCTACCGATTAGGCATAATCACTCTGATACGGGTCGACAATTCATGGCAGATTGTTAAGAATAAGTGATAACTTATCTCTCAGGAGAAGCGAATGCTCAGTCTTGTTGCCCCCGGTAGAAATCTTACATGCGAAGGTGTCACACGTCGCGAATTATTGCGAGTTGGGACACTCGGGATCGGAGGACTGACTCTTGCCGATTTATTCCGAGCACAAGCTTTGGCAGGAAACGGTAATTCGATTCTTCGTGACAAGGCAGTTGTGGTCTTGAATCTTCAGGGTGGTCCGACTCACATCGAAACTTTTGATCCCAAGATGTCCGCACCAAGCGAATACCGTGCGATGTTTGGGGAAACGAAAACTTCGATCCCAGGGGTCACCTTCGGAAGTCACTTTCCTCAGCTTGCATCGCTTGCGGACCGCATGGCAATTGTTCGCTGTTATCGACATGGTATCGGAAGTCATGCCACCGCAGCGAAGCATGTGATGGCAGGAGGAAACCCGACCGGCGCACAACTTGGTTCAGTCTATGCTCGACTCGCAGGGACCAATAGCCCTGTTACCGGGCTACCGACAAACGCTGTCATTTCTCCAGGTGCTATCGGTGAGAAGTACAAGAAATTCGGAGCGAACGTCAGCCGTGTGACTGAGATCGGAACCTTGCCTTCAGCCTATCGTGCATTCGATCCAAGTTCTGGAGGTGAAATCGTCAACAACATGAAGTTGCGTTTACCAGACAACCGTCTCGGTGACCGCAAGTCATTACTCACTCAGTTAGATGGATATCGCAGAGACTTCGATAGAAATGATGAGATCAGTGGAACAAATTCCTACCAACAACAAGCATTTGATGTCATCGCGGGTGGCATGGATTCGGCATTTCGTATTGATGACGAGCCTCAAGAATTGATTGATCGCTACGACACCGGTCAGTTCAAAATTCCTCGTCATATCCAAAAGAAGAAAGCCAACGTACCGGGGCAATCTCCAGTTGCACTGGGACGACAAATGTTGCTCGCTCGACGGTTAATCGAATCAGACTGTCGATTTGTGACGGTCACGAGTTCAGGCTGGGACATGCACGGGAATGCTTTCGGAATTAACGATGGCATGCCGTTACTCGGTCCAGCGGTCGATAAGGCTGCCTCAGCATTTCTGGAAGATCTCGAAGACCGAGGGCTCAGCGACAAAGTGCTACTTGTCATCACTGGTGAGTTCGGTCGTACGCCGCGCATCAATAAAAAAGCGGGGCGAGATCATTGGGGACGATTGTGTACGCTCGCCTTCGCTGGCGGCGGGTTACCGATGGGGCAGGTCATTGGAGAAACTGATCGTCATGCTGGTGAATCAATTGGTCAGCAGGTGACCAGTCAGCAAGTTTTAGGGACGATCTTCTCTCACCTGTTTAACATCCCGGAAATCAGACTCCGTACCGATATCCCTGCCGAGATCGCCCGAGCCATCACTGATTCCTCTCCGATTCCTCAGTTGGTCTAGTCAATTCCGATGCTGACATTCGGGAACCTATTTAACGAGTGCTTTTAGTTCACCTAATGTGAACTAAAAGCACAAGTAACAGGCTGATCACAGCTACCCTGCCGTGTCACATTAAAGTGAGTTAAGATGGATTTAAAATCAATTGAACAATATTGTCGTGAGAAATTCAGTTATTTAGAAGATGAGTTTGGGTTCGAGTTAGAAGAACGATCATCAGTAAGGAAATATGATCGCGAAAGTATAATGCTCTTTGAGAAACGTGAGATCTCAGTCTGCTTAATTCTGTATTCTCCGGGTAGAGTTAGCGTTGAACTACGCAAAAAATCTGAGGATAATATTGATAATTCTGAAGTGGTAATGAGTCGCACACTGGAAGAATTGCTCAGGATACGTAGCCCAGAAAATTCCGGTTGGCACTCTCGAAAAGAGATGCCTCCTGAATGGCCTCGGTCTTCAAATTTAAACGATTCCAATGTCGTTTTGAAAATCATTGAACTACAAGCTAAATTGCTTCGAAAGTACGGTAAAGATATCCTAGGAGGGGACTTTTCATTGTTTCCAGTCCGCATATACGACGTCGCTTATCATGTGGATGACATGTGAACTATCCCAGTTCTGTAGCAAACCAGGGGGGAATAGCGGAAACTGCTAAATACTTGGTAACTAACAGCTTTTGGACACATCTTTCATGTTTCGTGGAGTTTGGCAGCTGGCAAGGCGGGCGTTGCGGTTGGAATCGATGCGGATTGGTCCCAACATCGTACGGTTCTTGCTGGCGTTCTTACTCTTGTTGGTGATCGTTCAGGCTCGATCAAATACGTCTGGATCGGCTCAAGGTTTGGCGATCTTCAAGAGTCAGGTTCTACTGACTCACCTCTTCTTGACGATCAATGCCGTTTTCGGATTCTCACAAGTGATCTCAGAAGAACGGGAAGCTGGCACGCTCGACCTGATGCGACTGGCGGGCATCAATAGTATTGCCGTCGTCCTGGGGAAAAGTCTTCCGAGATTCTGGGAAAGCTTGCTGCTGATCGGTGTTCAGTTTCCATTCACAATTCTTGCCATCACTCTCGGAGGACTCGCTTGGCCGCAGGTGATCGCTGCCTATGTATATCTTCTGGCGTATCTCTGTCTGGTCGCTGGGATCGGACTGTTTTGCTCAGCGAGTTATCGCACCAGCAAGGCAGCGGTAGTGGTGTCTTCGTTTATTACATTTCTCTACTTGCTTCCGTTTATCTTTTCTGTACTGGGAGGTGGCTCAACTGTCGTAGTTCTACTGGGGAACTTCAATTTACAGATGAGGACGATGGAACTCATGATGTCAGGGTTCCAGGAATCACCATGGTGTTCAGCGGTTTATGTAGCTGTTGGTACTGGCTGTTGTTTGGCTGTCGCAGCGTGCTTCAATCTTCATCGCGGCGGAGCAACACACTTCTTAACAAATCCGTTGCTCAACATTTTGAATCGTCTGCGGTCCAAAGGGAGAGTCTGGAAGTCACCGTTTTTGTGGCTGGACTTCACGTTTACTTCCGGCGGTCTGTGGCGAATGTCGATCCGGTCTGTCGCTCATTGCAGCCTGTTTGCCTGGATGTATATTGTCTCCGGGGAACCGAGCCGCGCATTCGCTTGGGCAGCTTTGCTGGGTATTGTCGTCAGTTTGGTTGATGCAACATGGTCAGCGAGTCGACTCTTCAGCGATGAAATTCGAAATCATACTTGGTCAGTTCTCGTTCAAACCCCAAATTCTCTTAGTCGGATTCTCATTCATAAAACACTGGGTTGGTTGCTGGGAATGTCGCCAGCGATATTACTGCCGTACTTATTCATTTTTCTTGCGATTCTGCTCTTCCCTTTCAGCAATGGGCTTGATGATATTGCAGAATTAATCATTGGATCGCTGGTCTCGGGGTTGGCAGTCATCGCCTATCTACACTTAATGGTCTACTTCACCTTAGATTGGCACTGGAAAGCAATCCCCGCCTCGCTGACGGTCACCTGCGTTTTAGTTTACGTCTACATATTCATGCTGATTCCATGGCAAAGCGGCGGAGCCGTTCGCTGCGTTGTTTTCATTGGTACCGGAATTGTGTTATTGGTGATCTGCATTGTGTTGCAGTTGTTTATCCAGATTCGTTTAAGAGACCTCGCTGGCGAGGGGTAGACTCAATAGTCTCATGGAAAATCGCTCGACCATCAGCGGAGTACCGCATCCCTACCTGGAAGGGTACAGCGTCCTTCCGAAGTTGCGAAAGATTAGACCGTCAGAAGTCTTCCAGTACAACGAGAAACACTTTCAGCGATGCTTGGCAGAGAAACAACTTGCATCCCAATCTCAGCAAATTGAAGTTGAAGACAAATTAAACGAATCACTCCGCCATGCGGTTCGTGAGTTCATTCTCAGCGAATATCCAATCGCGCTTCAACCGGTAGAAACCCTGGCTGAACTCGCGATTCAAATGCAGGAAGATTTCGTCATCCATGCTATGGATGGTGAACAAGACTGGATGGCATACGGGCATGTCTCTTTACCTAGTGGTTGGAAACCGGAAGAGAAAGTCGGACAACAACTCCGAGATTTACATGCTCCTATTCCAGGGATGAAGCTGGAGAACAGTCTTCAACTCGTCGAGGCGATGGTTCATTCTGGACCGTTCGAGCGGTTCATTTGGAGCGTCGTTCACGAAGACAAACTCAACTTCCACCCCGACTTACCAAAGCAATCATTCAACCCACTGCGACCAGTCCTATTCATCAAGGTTGAACGACAAGTCACAGTTGGATTTCCGGAAGCGGGTGGTGCATTGTTCCTATTGCATGAGTCGTTAATCCCAACTGAGGAGATTGTGGTTCAAGCTTTATTCGATGCCATCCGCGCGATGAACCCCGCTGAGAGAGAATACAAAGGATTGCAAGATTGCGATTTAGGATTACTGCCCTGGCTGGAAAGCCTGTGAATGACCGCCAAATACAACCACGACGCGCGAGCGAGTGGACTGGTGATCTCATAAGTGAAGCAAAAAAACGTCTCACGCAGAGCCGCAGGGTTCGCAGTGAAAAAACTAAAAACTCTGCGCTCTTTGCGGCTCTGCGTGATTCACACTTTCTGAAATCCGGCATAGCCTCCCATGCAAGACGAACTTAAGGTTTCACAATTCTAAAATTGTAGATATGGTAATGTTTTATGAAGAACCATCATCTCTATGTGTCCATCCTAAGAATAAACGGGATTATCTATGATACGTTTTCTTGCCCTCGCTTCGCTCGTACTTACATCAGTTTGTCCACGCAGAAGATTGGCCACGTTGGCGTGGTCCGAATAATGATAATAAGTCACCTGAGACGGGACTGCTGACTGAGTGGCCAGAGGGTGGACCGAAGAAAGATTGGCAAGTCGGCGGTTTGGGAACAGGCTATTCCAGCGTGGCTGTTGCTCAGGGGAAGATTTTCACACTCGGGCGCAATGACAATGTCGAATACCTCTTCGCTTTGAAACAATCTGATGGATCGCAACTCTGGTCGACTCGACTTGGAGCAGGCACAAAAGAGAAAGGTCCAAACGGGACACCGACTGTCGATGGCAATCGGGTATATGCGGTTTCCTTTGAAGGTGATTTGGTCTGTGCTGATGTCGAAAGTGGACGAGAGATCTGGCGGAAGAATTTCCAAAGAGATTTTAACGGGAAGATGATGTCGATGTGGGGCTATAGCGAATCACCACTCATCGATGGAGACCGTTTGATTTGTACTCCAGGAGGACCAAACGCGATGGTCGTTGCCTTAAACAAACTCGATGGCAAGCTAATTTGGCGAGCCAAAGTTCCCAGTGCCCAAAAGGGGAACGACGGCGCTGGCTATTCATCCATCGTGATTTCGAATGCTGGAGGCGTCAAACAATACGTTCAAATGATTGGTCACGGGGTCATTAGCTTGGCAGCAGAAGATGGTCGATTTCTTCGGGGATACGCGAAAATTGCGAACACGACAGCGAACGTTCCCTCACCGATTGTCTCCGGCAATTACATTTTCGCTTCCACAGGATACAGCGACGGAGGATCTGCACTCCTTGAAATCAGTGGCTCGCGTGGACGATTGACTCCTCGCGAAGTCTATTACAAAAATGCCAAGACCTTACAGAATCACCACGGCGGAATGATCCTTTTAGACGGCAAGATCTACATGGGGCACGGACACAACAACGGCTTCCCATGCTGTATCGATCTGAGATCAGGGAACCCTGTTTGGGGACCACAACGAGGTCCAGGGACCGAGTCCGCAGCGATCACCTACGCTGATGGTCATCTCTATTTTCGATATCAAGATGGCACAATGACGCTCATCGAAGCGTCTGAAGATGGCTTCAAGCTCAAAGGTAAGTTCGAAGAAGATTTCAATTGGGGACCGCGCTGGGCGCACCCTGTCGTCTCTGGCGGAAAGCTCTACTTGCGAACGAATCATGAACTCGCCTGCTTCAATTTGAAGTGATTGATCAATTGATAGTCAATTCAGTTCATAAACGTATCGCCACCAATTATTCAGTTTGCCATCTGTCTCGTGAGTCCCTTCTTTTCGAGGCAGATGGGCGAACCACCATTTCATATAGTTTCGATGAAAATCGGGACCACCCCAGGTTTCGCAGTTCACGACCGACTTACGACCAGTCAGCTTCGGGTATGACAACCAGTCAATAGCGCTCGATTCGACTTCACGCTTGTTCGAGTAATCGTAGTCGGATTCTGCGTTGGGCGGATAATGGCAATTGCCGACTCCTGCTTCGCCTGATTGCTGCAAGTTGGCAGCGAACCTTGCCCAATTGTTCGACAAAACCTCAGCCTTCCAACCACCATAGACACGCGACATGGTCGACTCGGTCCGGTGAGAGAGGTTGTGCATCATCTCGGCAGCACCTCGTTCATAGTTGAACCCCATCACCGCGAAGGTTCGCTTCGAATTCACTTTGTTGTACACGCCTCCGTTAATGTAAAATGCCTGCGGTCCAATCATGGCTGACTCATGGAAACCGAAATACGGACCTCCAAAAATCCAAAGTTCATCGACCTTGTCGTTATCGACTAACTTAATCGCTCCATAATCTTCAGCGAGTCGCGGATAGTCAGCCAGGTCTGGTTCATGCCACTTCTCGGTCCCTTTGCGGCAGGCAAGGTAAGATTCGACCGAATAGCGAAAGCCATCCTTCTTTACAGGAAATTCATCAAGATCACGCCATTCAACAATTTCGTATTGAATGAATCCTCCCGATGACTCCTTCACATCGGCAACGTATCCCTCAGCTAATTTTCTGGGATCAAACCAGCCACAGACTTCGTGCAAAGGCTTCTCCTGCTCCGCGACAAATGGGTCGAAGTTCAACACTTGCACGCGTATCGTCAGCGGACTCTCAGTGGAATTCTCCTCCCCTATGCATTCGTGCTGCAACGTCAGAATCGATAATGATAACAAGAACAGCAAAGAGAGAGCCCAACGCATTAGTTTTCTCCATCAATCATCAAGAAGTAAAGTTTGAATTTAGATTGACATTATAGTCTAACGAAGTAAACAGAGACGCCGTTAAGTTTAGCGAGTGGAGTGCATTGTGTCCCATTGGCTGTGCTCATGAAAGTTTCGCAGAGTGGGGCAAATCGCGACAGCGATGCAGACCCACCCTAACTTGCTACCCAGCTAGATTCCGTATCCATCAACAGGAACTAGCTGCAAAATACCACAATCCAAATGACATTGAGTGGCTGGAAATTGAGGGGGCAGTCAAAGCCTCACCCAGAAACAGGAGCACATTCGCCACAAGACGAATTCCTTAAGCTGCGGGGACTCTGCGTCTTGGCTTGGGAGTGTTTCGCTCTTCTTTGCTCAATTTCAAATTCACTCGCCGAATGTATTTTCCTTCCAGGTTGGAACAAACAAACAACAGGGAGAAACCATCAGGAGAGAAATGAATCGTCTCGACTTCGTCTCCATTCATTCCGACAGAGGTAATCAGAAGTTTCTTGT
>JABJMI010000253.1 GCA_018659505.1 Planctomicrobium sp. | reverse complement strand
CAAGCCTGCACATCAATTCAGTCGATAAGAGGAACCGCACACTTGTGTTGAAAACTCACTTTACAGGCGAGGACTATGCAGGAAGTCGACCAGAGCATCGAGTCGTTCGAGGAATTACACCAGTTGGTTCATCGAACATTGTGTGAAGCAGAAAACCTGCTTGTCGAACAGTTCGAGACACGACAAAACCCACTCTTTGCTAAGGAAAAGGTTTGCGCAATTGAGTATTCATTAAGAGGACCCAGAAGCCTGCGACTCGCTGCAATCTGGGCTGCAGATCAGAATGTGATCTATTTCTATAATGCGCGCGGAGAGCGACATCTCAAGATGAAGTTGACAAACCGTCTTGATCTCTCAGAGATGGTTCAAACGTCGGTCGCATAGATCAAAAGTGATGCCGGACACTTTAAGTGTCCGGCAAAACAAGAAACACGAATGTGTTTTAAAGTTCGTCGCTTGCGCAAACCCATTCATCTAGTGAAGACTTGTAAGAGATCACTTCATCTGCATTGAAGTAGACGCCAATCTCTTTTTCTGCCGCTTCTGGTCCATCACTACCGTGAATCAAATTCACTTGGCGAGAGAGTCCGAAATCACCGCGGATTGTGCCAGGTGCAGATTCGCGACCATTGGTTGTTCCCATCATGCCGCGAACAACGCTAATCGCTTCTGGTCCTTCAACAACAATCGTCACAACCGGTCCTGAAGTAATGAACTCTTCAAGGAGCGGATAGAACGGCTTCTCAACATGCTCAGCATAGTGCTTCGCGGCCAGTTCTTTAGTGACTTGCAGCATCTTCATGCCGAGCAGTTTCAAGCCTCGGTTTTCTAAGCGAGTAATGATTTCACCACACAACCGTCGTTGAACAGCGTCTGGTTTGAGGAGAATAAGTGATTTTTCAAGGGCCATGTGAGTGTGCGTCCAAAATGTTTAAAAGATGTCTGTAGTATGGATTGAGGGGCAAGGGATCGAGGGTCAAGGGAGGAATTGAAAAAGTGAAATTGTAAAATTGAAATTGCAAAATAACTTCATTTCCCACTCCATTTTGAACTTTTCAATTCTCATTTTACACTTTTCAATACCTTACCAACATCGTCTGCCAGAACAAGACGGACGTGTTGCAGATCGTGTACTCTCATTGATTTCCGTCAGACCAGAGTCAGGGGGCGAAGTTGATGCCTCTCAACCCTGAACTCTAATCAATTTGCCATTAGCTTGCGGAATTCGCCAAAGAGGTAATGGCTGTCGTGTGGTCCGGCAGAAGCTTCCGGGTGATACTGCACGCCAAAGGCACCGTATTCCTTGTGGGAAATGCCCTCGACGGTCTGATCATTCAGGTTGATGTGCGTGACAGAAGTCCCGTCCGCCAAAGTCTCCCCAGAGAGAGCAAAACCGTGATTCTGTGAGGTAATCTCAACGCGACCTGTTTCCTTATTCAAAACCGGTTGGTTCGCACCGCGATGTCCGAACTTCAGCTTGAAGATTTCTCCACCAAGAGCCAGACCGAGAAGCTGATGCCCTAGGCAAATCCCGAAGATCGGCTTCTGCCCTAAGAGCTCCTGTATCGTCTTGATCGCATAATCGAGTGGTCGCGGATCACCCGGTCCGTTGGAGAGAAAGACTCCATCCGGGTTGAGAGCCAAAATTTCCTCTGCGGTCGCTGTCCCTGGGACAACGGTCACTTTACAGCCCATCTGCTTGAGGTGACGTGGGATATTCCATTTCATTCCGTAATCAATCGCGACGACATGATACGTCGGGTCGTCGTCGTTCGTAGGAACGAGAGGTGTCACAGGATCACGAACAATGTCGTGTAAGCCTTGGTTCCAGTCTGACGCTTCGGTCGGCATGACATCTTTGACAAGATCCTGCCCCACGAGTTCAGGACTTCGCTGAGCTTTTGCAATCAGCGACTGGTCATCTAAGTCAGTCGTTGACAGCACACCTGTCATCGCACCTTCAGTACGAATCCGACGAACGAGTGCCCTCGTATCAATGCCCTCAATTCCGATGACATTGTTCTCGCGAAGATAATCGTCGAGAGACTGATTCGAACGGTAATTACTCGGATCGCGACAAAGTTCTTTACAAACAAAGCCTCTCAGAGCGAGACGACCACTCTCGACGTCATCGACATTAATCCCGTAATTCCCGATCAGGGGATAAGTCATGGTGACTATCTGACCATTATGAGAGGGGTCAGTCAGGATTTCCTGATATCCAGTGAGACTGGTATTAAAGACTACTTCCCCGAAGTATTCCCCTTCAGCCCCGAAACGGGTACCTGTAAAGATTGTTCCATCGGAGAGAGCAAGCTTGGCTGTTTGATTCATTGCATCGCAAGTTTTGAAGAAACGGACATGCGATTTTTATCAAACTGAAACCGTCAGGAAAAGGATGGCTCCCCGGATTATCCGTAGGGTGGGTGAAGTCCGCTCTTTAAGAAGTGGTGAGTTAGGCATTCCGCCCAACTTGAAATTTGAGGTTTGATTGATTGTTCCCCTACGTGCGGACGTAACCCACCATAAAACAGCAACTTGCTTCACATATCCCAAAAATCCGACAAATCGTCGAGACAAGTGCCTGAATCAGTTCAGCAACTAATTATCTCAAATCGCTTCACTTCTCAACATTTAGAAAAGTGCAAGTGGTCACGGTATTGAAAGTATCTTCTAACCACGAAACACTCAAATGACACGAAAAAAATGTCGTGATAGATGAACCTGTATGCACCGTTAATCGTGTCTGTTTCATCAAGATGATATAGACAGAATTGACATGATCAACATGATAAATCTTGTGGTGGATCTCACAAGTTGAACAATGTCATCCTGTAAATCATGTTCATCCTGTCTAATTTCTTTCGTGTGCTTCGTTTTTTTCGTGGTGAAGAGACAAATCGACGCTTGCTTGTTTGATTCATTCAATAGCACTAACCAACGGAACAAACCTCAAAAATCACTTACTTCAATTCCATCGGCACGGTCTAATAAATGCTGATAAGTTGGGATATCAATGTTCTCAGAAATGAATCGAACAGAACCATCGCATATTAGAAATTGTGTCCCTCCCACATGATGGCTACCGAATCCACCGGGGTCGTACTCAAAGCCGGAAGGCTTCTCTGGGCTGGGCGGGAGGAGGACTTCACTTTTTTCTGATTGCTCACCATCCTCTTCAGCCCCCATGCCATCTTCACTCATTTCGTCGGTGTAAATATTTTCGTATGAACCGTCGAATTCGCCAAACATCTCTTCATCAACAGCGAGTTCAAAGGCAGGGTTAGCACTTGGATCATTATAATAGCGAGAGCCTTCAGGAGTCTCAT
>JABJMI010000126.1 GCA_018659505.1 Planctomicrobium sp. | reverse complement strand
TGCTTTTCTGACGGGAAGCATGGCAGACATTGAGGCGGTTTGGACAGCCACACTGGTGACCACTCCCGCAGCGGTTTTCGTTTTGGTCTTTTTGTTTCGCTACGGAACAGGACCAGGAGTCATCATTGCAGCGACCTCATTACGGTTTGCCATGACCATCGGACTTGCGAGTTATGTTGTCTGGAAGTTTTCAACTTTGAGAACTCTCAGTTTTTTTGGGTCCGTAACGGTTGTCTACTTAGCTTGTCTCTATGTAGAAACTTGGCTGGTCTGGAAAGACTACCAGCGGAAATAAGAATCAACGACTTGATTTTGAATCTCATTCCTTTCAATGTGAAACCTTGATCGCTTGAGTTTATGTTAGCCAGTCACGGAACATTTCATCACGTCTACGACTTTAATGAATTCCATCTTCCATTTGGGATTCATATTAAGTTGCCTGAAATTATGGGTTTGCAGTTGACCAAGTATATGGTTCTGCAACTCGTGGCTGCCCTTTTAGTCTTTTTTATCTTCCGAGGACTCGTCAGTAAAACCAAAGGCGGCAACCCAGTCACTGGGTATTTCTGGAACTTCTGGGAAATGCTCGCTCTTTACGTTCGCGACAATGTGGTTCGACCAGTTATTGGTGATCCGCACCACCACGACGATCATCAACACGCACACGACGAAGTCGGAACTTATATTACAGATAACTCTGGCGATCATGCTCACGATGGTGAAGTTGGTCACCCGGCAGATAAATACCTTCCATTTCTATGGTCATGTTTCTTCTTCATTCTATTCTGCAACTTATTAGGGGCGTTTCCCTGGTTCGGTTCAGCGACAGCCAATATCAATGTGACGGGTGCATTGGCACTCATCGCATTTATTGCGACGTTCTTCTATGGTGCACAGATGCACGGACCTATCGGCTTCTGGACCCACATGGTGCCAGCGGTTGATGCTCCTGCTCCTATCAAAATCTTCCTTGTGCCGATGATATTTGTCATCGAGGCAGGTGGTTTACTGATTAAACACGGCGTCCTTGCTGTTCGACTTTTTGCGAATATCATGGGAGGTCATACAGTCCTCGCTGTGATCTTGGCGTTTATCGCGGATGCCGCCACAAGCGGTGCCTGGTTTATTGTCATGCCCGGAAGTTTGGCGGGACAAATCGGAGTTGGTCTACTGGAATTGCTCGTTGCCTTTATTCAGGCGTACGTGTTTACATTCCTGGCTACAATTTTTATTGCAATGTCGCTGCACGAGCATTAACAGCTTGTGAGCTTTGAGTTTTCACGTTTTTGAGTATCCACGGTCAAGCTCGGTTCGGGCGACCATCTGACAAATTGAGGAGTTCTGAAGTGTCTCGTTTTCTGAAAATTAGCTGGACTTTCGCAGTCGCCGTTCTTTGTTTTTCGGTTCCTGCCATGGCACAAGATGGTGCAAAAGCCGCAATCGATCTCTCACCTGCGTTTGGTGCTGGTTTGATCATGTTGGGTGCCGGTTTTGGTATCGGACGTATTGGTGCTGCTGCTGTTGAGAGCATGGCTCGTCAACCGGAAGCTGCCAAAGACATCAGTGGTGGTATGCTTCTGGCAGCCGCTCTGATCGAAGGTGCGACATTCTTCGCACTGATCGTCTGTATCCTCGGTATTGTACTTGGCTAGTCATGTTCCCTTTGGGGATTTCAATATCTTTAAGCGACTGATTTCGGGTGTCCGTGTGTTAAATTCACTGAAGTATTTGTTCTGTATAATTGTGGCAGGAATGATCTTGTTCACAAATACAGCGACTTATGCCGCAGAGCATGGAGCAGATCACGCTGAGAAGCCGAAAGCGGCAGCAGCAGACGCTGATCCAATTGGAACATTGTTGTTCCCTGAAACACCGGACTATAACCTGCCACCAGTCCAACCTCGGTTGGATATGTTTCTCTGGACATTTCTTTTGTTCGGAGCTTTCATCTTCATCATGCGAAGTACAACTTGGCTGCCCCTGATTTCAGGGATTAACAGTCGAGAAGGTCGTGTGATTAACGCTGAGCGAGATGCGGAAGCGGCTCGTCGGGAAGTTGAAACGCTGCGGATTGAATCAGAGAAGCGACTGGCAGAAGTTCAAGATCAAGTGAAGGCGCTCATCGCCGAAGCACGATCTGAAGCCGATGCTCAGAAACGAGATATTGTGACCAAAGCAGAACAGGAAGCACAAAGAATCAAAACTGAAGCATTGCAAGAGATTCAAGAAGCTCATGCAGCCGCGATTAGTAATCTGGATTCTCTTGTTGATGACCAAGTCGCCTTGGCGACTGAACAAATCGTTGGTCGTCGACTTTAATCATTGATGTGTGAAATTGAAGGTAGTTCGTTGATCTCATTCAGTCATCACAATTTGTTACGCTCGCAAATCATGCGTTTCGCTATGATTGTGGTCGCCTGCATGTTCAGTGCGTCGAATTTATTCGCACAAGATCATGGCGAAGAAAGCCACAGCGATATTCATAAAGCTGAATCAGCTGCAGATGATCATGGTCACGAAGAAGATCACGATGCAGCCGGACACGGAGCGGATGGTCATGATGACCACGAGAAACCAACAATTTGGGCAGACTTGTCCTTTTGGTCGATCATTGCTTTTGCAGGATTCTGCTTTGCAATTGTGAAACTCGGTCTTTGGGATTCCCTCATCACAAACATGGCTGCTCGTGAAAAGGTTGAAAACGATTTAATTTCTGTTGCCGAAGCCCATTTGGCTTCTGCTCAAGCATCTTTGAATCAGTATCGTGGTCAACTTGAGGCAATGGACGAAACTGTTGCTGAAACACTTGCAGAAGCGAAGCGTGACGCGACTCACACTGAGAAAGAAATCATTGAGCTTGCAAATCGAGAAGCGGCTCAGATGTTAGAGCGAGCAAAGCACGAGATCGATAGAACCAGAGATCAGACTTTGAACGACTTATTTGACCATTTATCAAAACGAGTCACAGAATCTGCCGAAGCCAAGTTGCGAACACAACTTCAATCGTCTGATCAAGACAAACTCATTGATGAAACACTCGGTCAGTTAGTGACAAACTAAAACCGATTGCTTCACAGCGAATACATAATTGAAGAGTCATACAGCGTAAGTCAAACATGTCAGAAACAGCAGCCACAACCCGAACTTCACACGTACTGGAAGACCCCAGTGCGAAAGCCGTTGCTCGTGTGTATGTGACTGCATTTCTGGATGCTGCTGCTGGCGCTGATCAACTAGCGGAATTACTGGACGAGTTTACTTCGTTTCATGATGAAGCCTTAGCGAATCACGCGGAGTTTACTCATCTCCTCACTTCAGAAATGACGAGCCTGGATGAGAAACTTGGTCTCATTGATCGAGTCGTCAAACCTCGTGCTTCAGCATTGTTCACAAACTTTCTGAATGTACTGGCAAGGCATGGACGTTTAGAGTTGCTTCCCTTGATTCTCGCTGAGACATGGGCTGAGCATGAAAAACGCTCCGGCAAAAGACGCGTACAAATTAAAAGTGCTGTTCAACTTTCTAGTGAACAGCTTGATCGAATCAAGAATCGGTTGCAGGGTGCGTTGTCATCCGAACCTATTTTAATGCCGACCATTGATGAAGAACTCCTCGGTGGGTTAGTCATTCAAGTCGGTGATACAGTTTACGATGGATCGCTGAAAACACGCCTTCGCGTGCTACAACAGCGACTCCGCGAGAGGTACCTCAATGAAATTCAAAGCGGACGAGATCGCTTCAGTTCTCCAGAAGGAAATTGAAGACTTTCAAGGTCAGGTTCAAACGGCTGAAGTTGGACGTGTGATCGAGGTCGGTGACGGGATTGCCCGTGCCGTCGGTCTTTCGTCTGCGATGGCTGGTGAAATGGTGGAATTCTCCAGTGGAGTGCGCGGATTGTGCTTCAACCTGGAAGAAAATTCTGTAGGTATCATCGTCCTTGGTGATTACTTGACGATTCAGGAAGGTGACGAAGTCAAAACGACTGGCGAGCTTCTTTCTGTCCCCGTCGGTGAAGCCATGATTGGTCGCGTGATCGATCCGTTGGGAAATCCACTCGACGGCAAAGGTCCTATCGTCACGACCGAAACACGCCCAGTAGAATATCCCGCTCCAGGTGTTGCTGCCCGCCAACCGGTAAAGCAACCGCTGCAAACTGGTATTAAAGCTGTCGATTCAATGACCCCCATCGGTCGTGGTCAGCGTGAATTGATCATTGGTGATCGTAAAACTGGTAAGACAGCTGTTGCTCTCGATACCATCCTCGCCCAAAAAGGCGATGATGTGATCTGCATCTATGTCGCTTGCGGTCAACGTGCTGCGAATGTCGCTGGCGTGATCGAAGCTCTCGAAGCCAATGGTGCGATGGATTATTCCATCGTCATCTGTGCCACAGCAGCCGATCCTGCTCCGCTGCAATACATTGCCCCATACTCAGGTGCTGCACTTGCTGAGCACTTTATGTATCAAGGCAAGCACACACTCGTCGTCTTTGACGATTTAACGAAACAAGCTCAGGCATATCGCCAACTTTCTCTCTTGATGCGACGTCCTCCAGGACGTGAAGCGTATCCAGGGGACGTGTTCTATTGTCACAGTCGTTTGCTCGAACGGGCAGCGAAGTTGAACAACGAACTCGGTGGTGGATCAATGACGGCATTGCCGATTATTGAAACACTCGAAGGGGAAGTTTCCGCATACATTCCGACCAACGTGATTTCGATTACAGACGGTCAGATTTATCTTGAACCAGACCTGTTCTTCGCTGGTGTACGTCCAGCGATTAACGTCGGTATTTCCGTCTCTCGTGTGGGTGGTAACGCTCAGACGAAAGCAATGAAGAAAATTTCCGGTTCGTTACGTCTCGATTTGGCTGCCTTCCGTGAGCTGGAAGCGTTCGCCCAGATGGGTACAGAACTCGACGCAGCAACTCAACGTCAGCTGGATCGTGGTTATCGCATGGTGGAACTGCTCAAGCAGCCACAATACGAGCCTCTCCACTTCGCAGATCAGGTCGTTTCGATCTACGCCGGTACTAAAGGCTACTTCGATAAAGTGCCTGTTGAGCAAGTTGCTCGTGCAGAAAAAGAACTTCTTCAATTCATCCGCGAAGAGAAGAGCGAAGTCCGCGATGGATTGATTGAAACAAAAGAACTGTCTAGCGAACTTGAAGACAAGCTTAAAGCC
>JABJMI010000127.1 GCA_018659505.1 Planctomicrobium sp. | reverse complement strand
TAAGCCTGTAACAGTTCCGGTCATGCGAGAATTGGCAACAGACAAACACCGCAAGACGAATATTCAAATCCGAGGGGACTTTCTTGATCTCGGACCTGAAGTTACGGCTGGAGTCTTAAAATCTTTTCATCCGATTGAAGCCGAAGCACCGACCCGCTTGGACTTTGCGAAATGGCTCGTCACGACAGAAAATCCATTAACCGCTCGCGTCTTTGCGAATAGATATTGGGAAGCTCTATTCGGGCTGGGACTTGTCGAGACAAGTGAAGATTTCGGGATGCAGGGAGAACTGCCAAGCCATCCAGCATTGTTGGACTGGTTAGCGATTCAGCTGATTGACAAGAATTGGCAGCGTAAGGAATTCCTCAAGTTAATCGTCATGTCTGCAACGTATCGTCAGTCATCGAATGTGGACAGTCACCTTATTGAAATTGATCCTAAGAACCGCTTGTTAGCACGCGGACCACGCTTCAGGTTATCAGCAGAAATGATTCGCGATCAAGCTCTCGCTGTCTCTGGTTTACTGAGTGAGAAATTGGGTGGACCTTCAGTAAATCCTCCGCGTCCGAAATTAAATCTACGTGCAGCGTTCGGAGGCTCCACCGACTGGGAAACTAGCCAGGGTGAAGACAAATTCCGGCGTGGGCTTTACACCACTTGGCGTCGATCAATGCCTTATCCATCAATGGATGCCTTCGATGCTCCCAGCCGCGAAGTTTGCACAGTGCGCAGAATTCGTACGAACACCCCGCTGCAAGCCTTGGTCACATTAAATGATCCGGTCTATATCGAAGCCGCTGAAGCCTTAGCAGGGCGTATTTTGAATGAAGGAGGAGAATCTGATTCAGAGAAATTAAAGTTCGGATTCGAACTCTGCACCGCCCGAGAAGCGAATGCACAAGAGTTGGAAGTCTTACATAAGACGTTCCAAGCATTGCTTTCCAGGTTCTCTCAAAATGAAGCAGAAGCTGAGAAATTAAAAGCGTTGAATATGAATGAGAATTCGCAAGCCTCAGCTATCACACAGGCTGCTTGGACTGTCTTAGCGAATGTTTTACTCAATCTTGATGAAACCTTAACGGTTCGATGACACGCTTTTGTGAGGTCGTTTTTGTGACGTGTGAATTCATTCCGTTTCGTGGCAGTCTGCTTGATGTATTTTGAAAAGAAAAATTCGCGAACACAATAAACACGAAAGTGTTCTCGAAGATGCAAATGTTCCTACATACAAAGAAGAAATATAGGCTTTTTAATGACTCAACGATTTGCGTTTCTAATCGTGTTGTTTTGTCATCTGACATTCATCAACCTCCTTTTTGCACAACGCGATCTGAAAGTTATTCCTCCTGCGGATCCTGAACTCGAACGCAAAACATTTATTCTTCCAGAAGGTTTTGAGGTCAATCTCTTCGCTGCCGATCCACAAATCGCAAAACCAATTCAAATGAATTTTGATCCTCAGGGTCGACTATGGATTGCCAGTTCTGAAACTTATCCACAAGTCGAACCAGGCGAAAAAGCCAACGATAAGATTCTCTATCTGCATGACACAGACGGAGACGGAGTCAGCGATAAAACTCAAATCTTCGCAGATGGTCTCCTCATCCCAACTGCGGTCGCTCCCGGGAATGGTGGAGTTTATGTTGGAGCAAGTACCGAACTTTTGCATTTCAAAGATACCGATGGAGACGGTAAAGCGGATCAGAAAAAGATCATCTTCTCCGGATTCGGAACTGAAGATACGCACCACATTATTCACACACTACGGTACGGTCCTGACAGTCATCTTTATTTCAATCAATCGATCTACATTCATAGTCACATTGAAACTCCCTGGGGAATCAGGCGTCTCAACGCCGGCGGAATGTGGCGTTTTCGTCCAGAAACCCTTGAGCTGAGCGTTTTCGCGAGAGGTCTTGTTAATCAATGGGGTACTGACTTCAACGATTACGGGCAAACATTTGGAACCGATGGGGCAGGGGGAGAAGGAATCAATTACATGGTTCCGGGGGCGTACTATTTGACCGCTTATGGTGCTCAACGAATTCTACACGGGCTGAATCCCGGATCTCCTAAACATTGCGGATTGGAAATCGTCGAAAGTCAGCATCTTCCTGATGACTGGCAAGGAAGTCTGATCACTAACGATTTTCGCGGTCATCGCGTCTGTCGATTCGTGATCAGCGAAGATGAATCAGGCTATCGTTCCCAAGAACAGCAAGAAGTCATTAAGTCGGATCATGTTGCGTTCCGTCCCATTGATGTGAAGCAAGGACCGGATGGAGCGATCTATATCGCAGACTGGTACAACCCGATCATTCAGCATGGCGAAGTCGATTTCCGAGATGATCGACGAGACCACACTCATGGTCGAATTTGGCGTGTCACTTACACCGGGAAACCAACTCTCAAGTCTCAGGACATTTCAAAACTCTCGACTGAGAAATTACTGCAACTCGTCGGTTCTGATGATAAGTATTCGCGCACACAAGCGAAGGTTGTTCTCAAAGAGCGAGGGGCGGATGTTCTTCCAGCCGTTGAGAAATGGCTCAGCAATCAAACAGGTGAAGACTCCTACGAGAAAAACGCTTTGGAAGCGTTGTGGATTTACCAGTCATTCGGAAAAACGGAACCGGCGATATTGTCAAATTGCCTGAGCAGCTCAGACCATCGAGTGCGCGCCGCTGCAACACGATTGATTGGACAATTGATCAATGAAATTGATGAACCAATTGAGTTACTCAAGCAACGAATTGTTGATAACCATCCTCAGGTTCGACTCGAAGCAGTTCGAGCACTTGCCGAATTGAAAATCCCTGAAGCTGTCGTCGTCGCATTGCAAGCTCTCGATTTCGAAGTCGACGGGAACATTGATTACGCCCTGTGGTTAACGTGTCGTGATCTGGAACCTTACTAGACGCCGGCCTTGGTGAGTGGTGAATTGGAGATTCAATCTCCGCCCCAGGCATTGCCATTTCTGCTTCGGGCAACTGGTTCATCAGCGGGAATTGCCACTTTGGTACAAAAAGTTCAAGTCGGAAAACTGACTGGTCCTGCAAAAAATAATGCCCTGCGAGTTATTGCAGACATCGGAACGCCAGAACAGCTGGGAACCATTTTTGATTTGGCAATTGCTGATGGAGCGTCCCCAGAAGATCAACACATGTATTTGCATACTCTTTATCCAGCAGTTGCGAATCGAAAAGTGGTTCCTCCAAGAGATCTCTTGAAAATCTCTGAGCTGTTGAACTCTCCAAACTCAGCGGTCAGGTCGGCAGCTGTGATGTGTTTGGGGGCTTGGAAGTTTCAACCTTTAAGAGAAGATGTTCAGAACCAAATTCATATTGAAGAAAATTCTCTACCAGAGAAACAAGCAGCTGTCCGGGCGGTAGGTGCTTACTCTGACCAACCAGCCGCGGCGATGCTCAATAAAATCGTTAGCAGTGATCAATCGCTAGAGATTCAAAGAACAGCGAATGAAGAACTACTAAGATTCAGACCTCAACAAGGTGCCAAGCTTGCTGTTAAGTTTTTTCAAGCAGCGAATGCAACACAGGCGGAACCTCTCTTCCAGACGATCCTTTCTCGAAAGGGATTGAGCGAACTCGTTGCCAAAGCGATTGGTTCTGAAACTCTTCCCAAAGACGTTGCTGTTGTTGGAGCCAGAATTTTAAGTTCGTCGGGACAGCAAGATTCAGAACTCTCGAAACTATTAAGCATTGCTGGTCAACTCAATCAAGACCCAGTGAAACTCTCTCCTGAAGAGATGGCGAAGATGGTGGAAGAACTCAGCCTGAAAGGCGATGCCCATCGCGGTGAAGCGGTCTTTCGTCGTGAAAATCTGAACTGTTTCAAATGCCATGCCATCGGTCCCGCCGGTGGGACTGTCGGCTCGAACATCATTAGCCTAGGAGCAACTGCTCAACCAGATTACATCATCGAATCGATTCTCGATCCAAACGCGAAAGTCAAAGAAGGCTATCATACGATGGTCGTTGCGACCGATGAGGGAAAGATTCTTTCCGGAATCAAAGCACGAGAAACGGACACAGAATTGTTTCTAAAGGATGCCGAAGGTCGGGAACTCGTTATTTCCAAAAACTCAATCGAACAACAAAAGCAGGGAGCATCATTGATGCCTGCTGGGCTGACTTCGAATATCACTCATCAGGAATTACTCGATCTCTCCGCGTTTCTTTACGCACTCGGGCGAAAGCCGGAATTCACAATCGGAACAGAACCGATTGTTCGCCACTGGGAAGCCATTCAAGCGACGGATGCAGCAGCCTACCAGTTTCGACGTATCAGCTACGCTGCAGCGGCGACAGCTAACGCCGATTTTCAGTGGAAGTCTCTATACAGTTTCGTCAATGGACATCTTCCGTTGGCTGATCTACCGGAGTTCACAATTCGAAATCGCTCCGTCGCAGGAAACAGAGGGATGAGTTTCGTGCGGACTCATTTCAATTCCACAGAAGGAAAAGTTGACTTTGAGTTGAATGACTCATCAGGTTTACAAATCTGGATTGACGAAAAACCGGTTGATGTGGCGCAACGCATCTCTGCGGACCTCACATCAGGAACGCATCAGATCACAGTTGCAATCGATCGTTCACAAAGAGAGAAACCACTCCTGCTCAAACCAGTTCTGTCCGAAGGCTTTGCCAGGGTAGAACTCCCTACCGGGAAGTGATTTCGGATCAGCATCAAAGAAGGTTCTTCCAATATTGGAAAGGCATTGTCCTTTAAGTTCTTTCGAAATTAAGTATTTAACACAGAGGCACGGAGAGCACAGAGAAATAAGACCACGACCTGTTGCATAGCACAGAACAGTGTAAAGTCGTCAGCATGATGGAATAACTTCTTTCCTCTTACTCAGTGTCCTCCGTGCCTCTGTGTTTCAATTACTTAATTTGACTTCAGCGACCTTAATTACCAAGCGACCTGTCGGGCGCGATAGAAACTCTACACTGGAAATTCAATGAGACTTGGCGTCGTAAGTGATACTCACGGAAATTTGACGAACACTGCGAAAGCAGTTCAGCTACTTCGCGAATTGAATGTTGAAGTCGTCATTCATTGCGGAGATATTGGTTCACCGGCGGTTGTGCACGAGTTCGCTGAATGGTCGACTCACTTCGTCTTCGGCAACGTAGATCAAGATCCCGTCTTGTTAGAGCAAGCGATTCGAGATGCAGAGCAGAACAGCCATCAGCGTTTTGGGGAATTGATACTCGCTGACCGGAAGATCGCTTTTCTGCATAGCGATGATCAAAGGCGTTTCCAGGAAACGATTCATACTGGTGAATATGATCTTGTCTGTTACGGTCATACGCACAATGCTGAATCGCACACAGAAGGGCGAACACTCGTTCTTAATCCGGGTGCTATTCACCGTGCTAATCCACACACAATCGCAACTGTCGATCTCTCGACGATGCTTGTTGAACATCACCCTTTAGAGCCAAATGGGTGAGGGCAAGGAACTGAAATTATTTCATCATTTCTAGCGTCGTAAGAAGTTGATATCCTGCCAGTCAGGAACACAAGCACTGCAACTTCAGTGAAACGATCTACTAACTATAACTATGTGTGTGATTCATGCTTGATACTATTTCAATCGCTATCAATGGTGCCGCTGGTCGAATGGGGCAGCGGCTGATTGCTCTCGTTCATGCAGATGAGAGCCTCAAACTCGTCGCTGCCCTCGAACCCGAAAATTCGCCAGCCATTGGGAAAGATGCCGGCGAAGTTGCCGGTATCGGGACAATTGGCGTTATCATCACCGCTGCTTTACCGGAACATGTTGATGCGGTGATTGACTTCTCGGTTCCTGCAGGGGCAGTTTCGATTGCAAAAGTTTGCGGTCAGCGCCGAATTCCACTGGTTGAAGCAACGACAGGGCTTTCAGAGGATGAGCGTCAAATCATCCTCGAAGCAGCGCAGGAAACGGCTGTTGTCATGGCACCCAGTATGAGTCTGGCAGTCAACTTGGCAATGAAACTCGTTTCCGAAGCTGGCAAAGCACTCAAGGAAATTCCCGGGGGAGTTGATGTCGAAATCATTGAACGCCACCATCGCTTCAAAGAAGACGCT
>JABJMI010000328.1 GCA_018659505.1 Planctomicrobium sp. | reverse complement strand
TGGTGATTCGGCACTATGTAATAGGTTCGTTGCATCGAAGAGTTTTCGAAGAGCGTATTAAATTCTCATTCTTACACTCGGTCATTTCAGAATTACTGCAAATTGTTCATTACTTTCATGCGATGTTTTCGCCAGTCATCCAATGGAGACGCCATCGAATTCGTGTCCATTTAGATGGAACTTTTGAAACGCAAACGAGGACAGAAGTGTGATTGTCCTCAGCCCTCCGATTGAACATCCATATAACGAGAGGAAGATAGTTTTGATGAGCGGTCTCAGTGATCCTGAGAGTTGTCACCTCTCAATCGAACAAATTTCCTTCCTCGAAAAACTGAATGTCACTCCACAAGAACGTATCCTCACTAATTTCCCTTATCTGAAAGAGCCACAAGCTGAACATCAAAAAACTTCACTACTAAAAGCCAGTTTGAACAATGGAAGGCAATATCTCTCAGCTGGAAAACCTCCTTATAAAGAGTCCGCAATCAGGCACTGGCAGGCACTAGTCGAGTCTTGTGAAGAGTTGATCGTTGTCACTCTGAGTTGTGGATTAGAGATCTTCAACGTCTGCTGCTCAACCGGTATTCAACCCGCCAAACTTAAAGTGCTTGCACTCGGTCCAGTTGCTCGCAAGCGACCGATCGTTCCTCATCAGTTGGTTCGCGGGAGTCGTGATTTTGTCTCGTTACCATTTTTCCCCAAGGTAGATATGATCCTCCCTAAAGTTGGACACATGAACTATCTCGAAAGCGAAACCGTTCTTCAGCTTGTGCAAGAGTTGTTGTAATACCAGTCAGGTCAACGAAGCATTATTATCCTGAAGTCGTTTATGAATCAAAACTTCCAAATCCTTGGCACTGGCAGCTATCTTCCCGGTAAAGGAGTCTCGGCAGCTGAGATTGAACAGCGAACGGGTCTTGAAACCGGCTGGATCGATCAACATACCGCGGTCAAGACTCGCTACGAATGTGTCGCTCCTGATTCATTAAGATCGATGGCAAAGAAGGCGATTGAACGTTGCTTAGAAAATGCTAAAACGGACTGGAATCAGATTGACCTCGTCATTGATTGTAGCACTTCATTACATCAACCGATCCCTTGTAATGCAGCGACGATACTCTCTTTGTTTGGTGATGCCACTGCGAACGCAACCGGGTTTGATGTCCATGGAACTTGTCTCGGTTTCCTACTCGGATTGAATGTCGCGAATTCCCTGCTCGCGCATGGGCAATATCAGCGAATACTTCTCGTTGCTTCGGAAGCCACATTGAAAGCGGCAAACTGGAAGGAACCAGAGTCTGCATCACTCTTAGGAGATGGTGCAGCGGCAATGCTGATTGGACGCTCGACTCCCAGAGATGGCTTCTTGTTTGAACACGAAACTTTCAGCGAACATTACAACGAGTGTTCTGTTCGCGGGGGAGGACATGAGTTGCCAGTCTTTGAATATTCAGACGAAAATCAAGACTGCTATAAGTTTCAGATGTCTGGTCCAAAACTCTTTCGAACCGCTATGAACCGACTCCCAGCTATGGTCAAACGAATGATGGAACGCATGGAAGATGACGTTCAGGAACTGCTAGTGATTCCTCATCAGGCATCACCGAAAGCCGTAGAGTTAATCCGCCGTCGGCTCGGCTATTCAGAAGATCAATTTATCAATGTCGCTGCGGATTATGGGAATATGGCAGCGGCAAGCATCTCGTTTGTGATTGACCACCTGCGTCGCAATCAAATGTGTCAGCAGAATGACCAAGTGCTCCTGTTAGGCACTTCCGCAGGGTATTCACAAGCGGGATTGATCTTTCGGATATGAACACTCAATTCCCAAACGTGCAATTCTTCGAAACCGGTTACTGTTCGCAGTTCGGTTTTCTGACTGGTGTCCGCACTTGGAAGGTGCAACGGTTTTACGCGGTGTTCGTCTACTTCGAGCACCCAGTCCACGGTCCTTGTTTAATCGACACCGGCTACAGCGAGCACTTTCACTCAGCGACACGAAGATTCCCTGAACGGTTATTCCGCTA
>JABJMI010000440.1 GCA_018659505.1 Planctomicrobium sp. | reverse complement strand
GATTCGGGTCAGCTTTTCTTTCATCAAGCCAATCAACGACTTGGTAGCCATCGACCCAACAAGCGATGCGTGGACCGTTGGCGATCAATGTCGATGTGAACCATTCTTTGTCATTGGCGACTACATAGCGTGCCTCAACTCTGCGGAAAATCGCCCCGGTGCCAGCGTTGTTTGGAGCAGTTCTCTCTTCATTGAAACCGTTATGTATCTGGAACTCATATCCGTTTGAGGGAGCCTCTTCAGTGCCGGGCATCGCTCGAAAGAAAAACCCGCTGTTCAACTCTTTCTCGTGGCTAATTGCCTGAGCCTGGAAAATGAAATTTTGAAATGTCTCTTCGGTCTCGATAAAACCCAAACCATTACTGACATGAATCTCTTCGTTCTCAACTTTGAATTCGCTTTTCGTACCCGGAACATCACGCCAGCCAGCTAAGTCTTTTCCATTGAAGAGTGACTTCATATTTAATGGTTTGAGGACGATTTTTCGGAACTCGATTTTACCTTTGTTTTTCTGAAGACCAATGCGACCCGTCGCTGCAATGTTGTCTTTGGCGGTATATTCCAAAACAACCTTGCCGTTATGTGCGACTTGAGCTTTGTCTCCATCGAGTGTCATTCGCAGTTCGTTCCAGCCCTCTTTCATCTCAACAGGCTCATCCGTTTTTAGGCGGTTGACCAGACTGCCCGTTGTGAAACCATCTGGATGAGTCGCTGCGATGTTGACCTCGTAGCATTCGTTTGCGATGTCACCCGGTGGAAATTCTGAGCGAAGAAATAGTCCACTGTTCCCATCAGCTTCCATCTTATATTCACAGACGAGTTCGTAATCCTTGAACGGAACGGTCGTCATCAGGAAGCCGATAGGACCACTGTCTGCCACAATGTTGCCCTCAGCGACAGACCAGTTAATTTCTTCATTGGTTGATTCCCACCCGAAGAGTGACTGTCCATCGAAGAGGCTGAGCCAACCATCTGCCTGCTCTTCTTTTGAGAGTGGGTTGAGGTACTTAAAAGCTGTTTCTAGTTCAGCGTTATTTGTTTCTTCAACTAGTTTTTCATCAGGGTGCTTCTCTTGCGAAGTTGATTCCTCCAATTTTGGATCAACAGTTTCGTTCTCAGTAATCTTGGGTTCCGTTTGAGAATTAGTAGGATTCTCTTGCTGGCATCCAAGAATTGTGAAGGAACAAAGTGTTAGGAAAAATGCTGAACGAAATACAAGATTCATAATGTTGGCTTCCTGGTGATCATTGGTCACAACGGTCTTTGCTTGGGAGATATGTTAGCGACCTGTTGCATGAAAGCCGAATGACTCGCAGTTGTAAATAATGACCCTGCCAATGAAAAAGCCTTCATTCTATTGAAAAGAATGAAGGCTTTGAATTTTTAAGAAAAGGAGATAGACCGCTTCTCTGTAATTCTAACTATGCATCTGTTCCATCTTGACGGAAGATGAAGTTTTCAATGCGGAATTCTGAAGAGTTTGAATCATCAGCGAATGTGGTGAACAACTCACCCATGATGGTGTGGAATTTGTTTTGTTGAATTGAGTAGAAATTATGCTTTCCATCACGACGTGGTTCGATCAACCCTGCAACTCGCAGTAAGGCGAGGTGATGGCTGACAGCTGGTTGTGATTGACCGAGTCGTTCACATAGAGCAGAGACGTGAAGTTCTTTTTCTTGTCCGAGTAGGAAAAGAATTTTCAAGCGAGTTTCGTCGGCAAGAAGTTTGAAGACCTGGACGAGGTCTTTTTCAAGTGCATTCGAGATCTTCGGTGACTTGGTTTCTTCTTCGACAGCATTTTGTTGAACGGGTGTTTCTGAGACCGGTTCAGCGAATTGAGTCAACATTTTTTCATCCTGTTGGGGTGTTTGCTCTGACTGATTGTCAGTGCGAGTGTTTTTTCCGGACTCACTCTTCTCAGCTACAAAGTCTGGTTGAGTTGTTGTGTCCGGTGAATTCATTTGGTTTGGTTGCGAATTCGAATGAGACTCCTCATTTGAATTCGTTGCTCCGTCTTGTCTTGAGTCAGAACTTTTCTCCTCACGATCAGATGGAGTAGGCGTATCGTAAGTCAAAATAAGCCTTTCAATCACAGTACTTTGTCGCAGTTGAAGAGGGCCTTAATATTTGTAAGTTGCTCTCCGTTAATCGTTGAAGCATCAGCAACACAAGGTTCTTGATACTCAACTTAAGTTTGCGACCGATTTTGGGAAGGGCAAAGCAAAATGCTTTAAACTCCCGACGCCATTAGTATTCGCCGACAAAGTTGAAGATTCCCCAAAAATTTGGCTTCCTCAATCAACTCATCGATCTCCTCTATAAGTGGTCAGAGACGAATTGTCGGGAATGGTTCGCGACCTCAGCTTCAAAATGAATCAAAGATCGCTACGAGATAGATGCACCAATGTTAACACCATAGACCATCAGGTCAACATTTTCTTATGGGAGATTGGTTTCTTCTTTGTAATTCCAGAACGTGAGAGAGGTTCTTGCTTCTGGAAAAACTCTACTTTCGAATCGAGTAAAAATACTGTAGCGTTTCGCTACTCTAGCTCGCCGGTGAAGTGCAAATACGCAACAGTATTCAATGTTGCAAGATAAGGCGTGACTAAGATTGTCCCGACCACTGGAATGAGAGTCGAGGCGAAGAGTGCTCCGAATTTCACTAGAAAGAGTGCGAAACTGACGCCTGAATGCTTTG
>JABJMI010000676.1 GCA_018659505.1 Planctomicrobium sp. | reverse complement strand
TATCGGGATCTTGCTCCCGCATATTCAGTCATTCCGCGAAGTGACCAGAGCCTTAAACTGCCGTGCCTTACTACTTGCAAAAGAGGGCAAGCACGAAGAAGCTTGGCGTGATTTGATTGCTTCCTATCGACTTGGCAGGCATGTCCGAAATGGCACATTTATTATTGAGTCACTGGTTGGTATTGCGATTGAAGCAATCACCAATCAGACCATGCTGATTTTCATCGAGCAGTCTGAACCCGATGCATTACTCATAGAGAAATACCTTAATGATCTGGTAGAGTTGACTCAGCCAAAGTCTATGGCTGAATTCGTCAATCTTAGCGAACGATTAATATTTATCGATATTGTCGGAATGATTGCCTATGACAAGTCGGATGATGTACTCTGGGTAGAAGATGGACTCCCTCAGATCCACGGGATGATTAAAAAAACTGGTTTGAAAATTGACTGGGATATTGTTCTAAAAAATGCCAATGCATGGTATGATCAATATGCCGTAGCGATGAAAATTGAATCGTTTCCCGAGCAACAAAACGAGTTGGATAGAATCAATGATGAATTTCAACTTCTGACTCAGAAATTCAAAGATCAGAGTCTGTTGAAAACCTTTGCGTTCGCACTTCTGGATGAGAAGACTCGATCAAACTACGTTGGCGACATGTTAGTGGCGCTGCTCTTGCCTGCCACGGCGCAAGCCTCACTCGCAGAGCGACGTGCTGAACAGCGATTCGACAATCTTCGCATCGCGCTGGCTTTGGCAGGGTATCACGCTGATGAAAATTCTTATCCAGAGCAGCTACAGATACTGGTTCCGAAGTACCTCGAACATCTTCCAGAAGATCAATTCTCAGAGAAGCCAATGATCTACCAGAAAACCGAGACCGGTTACTTGCTCTACAGCGTTGGAAGCGACCAAGTTGATAATGGCGGAAAAAGCTTCGACGAGCGAGAAGACGATCTGGTCGTGAAAGTCCCTTCCTCGTAAAGGTCGATCTCTTTGGCTCCAAAGTAACTCTAACTGAATTGAGCATGGCCTCAATCTACACAAGTGAACGTCGATGTAATTCTTTCATTGTCAGCGTCGATAAAATTGCTATTGTGCGAGCAGACTGTCAGAAAGGTTCTCATGAAAAACAAGCAATATGAACCAGCACGATTTCATCAATTATTACGACTATGAATTACCACAAGAGTTAATCGCCCAGGCTCCTACGGAGAGACGTGATCAATCGCGGCTTCTCGTTGTTGATCGTAAAACTGGAAAGATTTCTCATCATCAGTTTTCCGATTTACCATCGCTGCTGGCTGCAGGTGACCTGCTCGTGATGAACAATACACGTGTTGTGCCTGCAAAATTGACGGGGACTCGCGTTGAGACCGGTGGAAAGTGGGAAGGTCTCTATCTTCGAGACCAAGCGAATGGTCACTGGCGAACCATTGGGAAGACCAGAGGCAAACTTTCTCCCGGAGAGAAGATTGCACTCTCTCCTGCTGGTCCGGAAGCTAAGCTGCTGAATGCGCCTGAATTGCTACTAACTTTCATTGAGAAATGCGATGGCGGCGAATGGATTGTTCAACCAGAAACGAATGCTTCCACACTCGAAGCACTCGCTGAATACGGAACGATGCCGTTGCCTCATTACATGCAGCGAGAAGCGGGTTCATCAGATTTCGAAAGATACCAGACACTGTATGCAGAGACTCCCGGAGCGGTCGCTGCCCCAACCGCGGGATTGCACTTCACTCCCGAAGTTCTCCAGCAATGTCAACAGCGAGGTATTGATTCAACCAAGGTGACCTTGCATGTTGGTTTGGGGACGTTTCGCCCGGTCAAAGTCGACCGACTCGACGAACACGACATGCACTATGAATGGTGTCAGTTGCCTCAAGAAACAGTCAATAAAATTGAGCAGACCAAACAAAAGCAGGGTCGCGTGGTCGCAGTGGGGACAACCTCGGTTCGAACATTAGAGGCAGTTGCAGCACAAGGTTCGCTTGAGCCTTGGCAAGGTGAGACGAACTTGTTTATCCGCCCACCGTTTCAGTTTCAGGTGGTTGATGCGTTGCTGACAAATTTTCATCTCCCAAAGTCGACGTCACTCGTGCTTGTTTCAACGCTTGCCGGAAGAGAACTCATTCTCGAAGCGTATGCAGAAGCGATTCGAGAGAAGTATCGCTTCTTCAGTTACGGCGATGCGATGCTGATTTTGTGAATTTGGCGATCAAGTGTCAGCAACTTCTCTCACAACGATTCTATTTCCGTGTGCTTGAATGACAGCGACTTGCGCACCGTCTTGAATGAAAGGTCCGTCGCTGACGACATCGTAGAGATGACCTTCAAGCTGTGCTTTGCCTGCTGGGCGTAACACGGAAACAGTGACACCAACCGCTCCAACGAGTTCTGAATTCGGAATAACATTCGAGGTTCTTAGCCGAGGTTCATTTGCTTCCGGTGCTGCGTTGGGCGGCGTCAAAATCATATGATTCAAAACCGGAATATGGGGAAGATACTTCCCCATAAGCATGGCAAACACCACGACCCCGACCATCGCAGCAGCAAATGGAGCAAAGGCGACGACTCCATTTCCAACATCGTACTGAAGACCGAGACCGCTGAGGGTCATACTTGCCATGACCAATGAGCCGACGACCATCAGTATTCCTGAAACTCCAAAGACACCGAAGCCGGGGATGACAAAAACTTCCATAAGGATGCAACCGATCCCCAGCACAAACATTGTCAGTTCAAGAGAACTCGCTGTCCCGCCTAGCATTCTACTCCAGAAGAAGACACCAAACGCCGAAGCAGCAAGGATTCCGAAGAACCCCGTCATGGTTGCCATCTCGATATAGATGCAAACAATCGCCAGGAAGAAGAGCATCCCTGTGATCCACTCATTGTTCAGCCAAAAGACGAGATCATCGACCCAGGAACGTTCGATTACCTGGAATTCTGTATCGAGCGAAATCCCTAAACGCTCTTTGAGGTCGCTTAGATCCTTGACCGGTGCCTCAGCGATTTTGAGTTCGTGAGCACGTCGACCATTCACGAAGACAGCGACTTCCGGTCGAGATTCAGCGACACGCGGACCTTTGATCCACTCATCGTTGGCTTTATGGATCTCATCTTCTGAGAGAAACCATTTGCGACCAGTCTGCTTGTGAGTCACTTCGAAGACTTCGAGCTTCGCATCGCAAAATCCTTCGAGCAATGCAGTTGGTCGACCGGTTTTCTCCGCCAGCATGCGCATGTGTTCTAGCAAGACACTCAATATTTTAGGATCAGCATGAACAAACCCTCCGCCAGCTGTCAGGCTGATCGGCATGGAGTCCCCAATAGTGGCGTCGGGCAGCATATAGATTTCGGAACAGGCAACGGAAATGATCGCTCCACCGCTGATTGCTTCGTTTTCAATGTAAGCAATGGTTCGAATGCCGGATTCATTCAGACGAATGATACGGGAGGAAAGATCCATGCAAACATCAAGCAAACCACCGGGGGTATCGACGTCGAAGATGATTGTGTTTGCACCTTGAGCGATGGCTCGGTCAATTTGATTCAGTGCGAATGAATGGAAGACGGGATCGATTTCGTGATGTAGTTGGATGTACGCAACTTCTGTGAGTGCATCAGGCGTAATCAGTTCACGCAGGGAATCAATTGGGAGATTTAATGAATCAGCGAGTTCCCGTCGCGTGGTCACCGTTCGCGTCGCCAGGATTTGGTGAGCCATCGCTTCTTTGCCAGAGAGAACCCCTACTCTCCCCGGCTCTTTGATTACTTTTTCTTCAACGATTACAGCACCATCGTCGATCAACTTGGATGCTTCTTGTGCACTGAGCAGGCGAGTTTCACGCTCTCCATTGTTTGTTTCAATTGTCAGTTGTGTCAGCGACGCCGCAGAGTCCATAAACGACTCGACCAACGGTTCACTCACGCGGGGGTTTCGACGTTTGGCAACAATTGTTTGCACGATCTTCTGTCGATCTTCTGGTACGGCTTCTCCCCGTCCCATGTCTCCTAATGTTGCATTCGGGGCTTGGACGATTTCATTACACGACAAAGCGACAAGAACATTATTTCCGGAAATAGATTCCGAGACCCACGCGACCGTCGTGACATTTGAGATGGCATTACCTGTTAGAAAGTCTGCCATCGCATAGACGTTATGAAATTCACTCGTCCCCGGTTTAAGTTCTAAAACCAGGTACGCCTTACGGTCTTCTTCTGTCGCCAAACTTTGCAGTTCCAGACCTGTTCGTCGAACGAGTCCTAAAGCTTCGTCGCTGAGCGGACTTTCAAGAGAAATAATTCGACCAACTGGTTGCTGACCTTCTTGCTCT
>JABJMI010000170.1 GCA_018659505.1 Planctomicrobium sp. | reverse complement strand
GAGCACCAATCGTTTGCAGTAAATGCTTACGATGAGGGTCATTCTCTTGCTGAAGAAGCTGAGCAGTTCGACCATTAATGGCAGCCAAGGGGTTATTGATCTCATGCCCGGCACCGGCGGCATATTCACCGAGTGCTTTCAACTTGTTCTCTCTGAGAGTTTGATCCCAGGTGAGAGCAGTACCCAATAGTCGAGCAGTCGATGACAACCAAACTGGTGGAACTTTGATCTCAACAAATTTATCGAATCCGATCTGACCAATTGGTACTTCATCCAGCACCAATGTCAGCCATTGCAAGTTCAAATAATGGGGATGTTTCTCAGAGGCGTCCTCAACAAGTCCCTCAATGTTTTTAGAGCAAGGAAATTGTGAATGCTGAATATCACCTGTATTTGAAAGTGAAGAATATCTTCCAGAGAGACTCCCGCATTCTCTCCAGATAAATGTACATTCATGCAGCGAGAATGCCTTCAACCAGCTTGCGAGAATTCGCTCGACAAGCTGATCTGCATTTTGAAAGGGAAGTGTCTCCGCAATGAGGTTTTCCACACTTGGAAACGAAAGTGTTTCAGGCTTTCCTTTCAAGTTCTCATCTCGCACAGATACAGACACCTCTGGCTTGTTAAAGTTGGACGCGTCAGAATTCGCTACCGCATTTGACAATGTCGAGGATCCTATAAAATCAAAGTTCGCCTTTGAGCATATCCCGTGAGTAAAGAAGTGAATTTTAACTTTCGACGGGTCCAGGTCGCTGACACTCCCCGTTCGCCTTAATTATTGGCAGCGACTTCCATATCAAGGTGCTTACAGACTCGCTGTAAGACAAATTCCATTTCAAACGGTTTTTGAATGAACTCATTCGCACCGGCAGCACGAAGATCGTCAATCTTATCTGCTTCGACCATACCTGAGATACAGATTATCTTGACATCATCCATGGTCGAGTCGCTACGAACTCGCTGGCAAACTTCTTTGCCGTTGATATCTGGAAGCATGACATCGAGAATAATGATATCTGGACGATATTCTTTGACCATCATGCCGGCATCGAAGCCATTATTTGCACAACGAACCTCAAAACGGCCATCTGATTCGATGACATCCTGCATCAGATCAACGAGGTCTTGATCGTCGTCGACAACTAATGCCTTGCGTTTTCCGCTTTCGAGGGCATCAGTCGGGATCCCGTTGTCCTTCATGAACTTATAGAGGACGTCGCGGGGAATGCGGCGAAATCGCGATCCAGGGACGCGAAAGCCTTTCAATTGACCTGAATCAAAACAACGTATGATTGTTTGTTGACTGACTTTACAGATTTTCGCTGCTTCGCCAGTGGTAAAGACTGTCTTCATTGTGCTCCCTCCATTGGTTCGTCTGTGAATACAGACCAGCACGCGGCGTCCCTATAATATTGACGATATAATAGGGGTTCTTCATCGTGAAGGTTCGCCGAGTTTGTTCGGACTACCAGTAGTGTCGATCTTACCGACCTTCCCACATAGCCCGATTGTATCTATCTTGCGGAATCGGTCAATGGCACTTTTGCGCCCCGAACTACCAAAGCTCCGCTAAGCACTTAAACTGGTGACACTGATAAATTTCAGTCACTTGTAGTAGGGAATCTTAGAAATTATGTTAGGTGTCAATACCGCACAAGTGATCGAATTGTCGCAAGCATGTTAGGTTTTGGACTCCTCAAATCTTTTCATGAAAATTAAGCGAAGGTATTCCCATCATATGATGCTGTTCTCAGGCATCACTTTCCATTATTTGTTTTTAGGATCAAAGCGATAAAGCAATTCAAATTCATTTCTTTTCTCGTTATCTGGGCGACAGCGGCGTTTATTACGTCAGTCGCCAGTGCTCAAGAGAAACCCAATATTCTTATTATTTGGGGCGATGACATCGGGACCTGGAACATCAGCCACAATAATCGTGGGATGATGGGCTATAAGACTCCGAACATCGACCGGATTGCAAGAGAAGGTATTTCATTCACGGACTATTACGGACAACAAAGTTGCACTGCTGGACGTGCCGCATTTCTTAACGGCAGTGTGCCAGTTAGAACGGGGATGACTAAAGTCGGGATGCCAAATGCTCCGCAGGGATGGCAGAAATCCGACGTTACATTTGCAACCGTCCTTAAAGCTCAGGGATACACGACTGGTCAGTTTGGCAAGAATCATCAAGGAGATCGTGACGAACATCTGCCGACCGTGAATGGGTTTGATGAGTTCATGGGGAATCTTTATCACCTGAACGCCGAAGAAGAACCGGAGAACCGGGACTACCCCCGAGATCTGAAGCTTGCGAACGGAAAAACTTTCCTTGAGCAGTTCGGTCCACGTGGTGTCATCAAAAGCAAGGCTGATGGAAAAGGTGGACAGACGATTGAAGACACTGGACCATTAACGAAGAAGCGGATGGAAACGATTGATGAGGAAACCCTCGCTGCTGCGAAAGACTTCATTAAGAGAAAACAGAATGGGGATGAACCATGGATGTGTTGGTGGAATGCGACTCGGATGCACTTCCGGACACATGTTAAGGAAGAGCACAAAAATCTTGCCGG
>JABJMI010000189.1 GCA_018659505.1 Planctomicrobium sp. | reverse complement strand
TGTGGGGAGAAGGGACATTAGTTCGCTTCGCTCATTCAAATCCAACAGTTGTATTTCCATCTTGCTAATGAAAATGAAATGCCAAGCCTGCTCTGACAATTAGACTAGCAAATTTGCTAGGCTCTGTCCCTTAAATACGTTTTAGCAGCTTTCTGCAGATTGCGATGTGGACCATTGCCAAGTAGTTCTCAACGATTTTATCGTAGCGAGTTGCCACTCGGCGGAACTCTTTGATCCAGCCAATGGCTCGCTCTACGATGTTGCACGAGCGGTATTTTTCTTTATCGAAGTTCTCATTGCCTGTTTCATTCGACCGAGTCGGAATCACATCTTCAATGCCCAGCTTATGGATGTATTGGCGAATCGCTGCCGAACTGTAACCTTTGTCTCCAGCGAGCGCATCCGGGCGTTTGTCTTTTCTGAAGGTATTGATCAGACAGGCGTTCATCACGTTTTCAAACTCTGGAGCTTCATGACGTTGACCAGGTGTTGCGATCACTCCCAGTGGAAGACCTTGACCATCAGTCAGGAGATGAAGCTTCGTTGAATACCCTCCTCGGGAACGTCCCAAGGCATGTTTCTCAGCGTTTTCCTCGGCAGTTTCATGTTCTTTTGGTGCACCGGCAGCGACGCGATGAGCCCGAATGACCGTCCCATCAACACACCATAACTCGAAATCAATGTTTCCTGCTTTCAAGATTCGATCAATGAAGGCTTCGTAGATTCTCTGCCAGAGACCTGATGTGGCCCAGCGCCGAAAACAATTGTAAACCGTTTTTGACTTGCCGAATTCGGCAGGCAGATCTTGCCAAGGAACTCCAGTGTGTAGAACGAAAAGTATGCCGTTGATCACTTGCCGGTGGGGCTGCCACGGACGCCCAGGTTTAGCAGGACGCTCGATTGGCAAGAATTTTAGAATTGAATTCCATTCTAAATCTGTCAAATTATGACGTGACATCTGGCTCCTCCTTGAGCAACTGTGGTAAGAAACTCCTGGAGGGTGTCAGATGTCGCTTCAACACCAAATAGCAATTACGGGACATAGACTAGCTGGATGTTGTCTGATACGCGGATTCATCAGGTTTTGCAAACGATTATGAACGCGGCAACGCTTGGCGGTATCGCGACAATGTTGTGCGGTCGTTCAACGATAACAAGCCGTACGATCAATTTGTCAAAGAACAGATCGCGGATGACGAGATCATGCCTGATGATCCTGAAGGTTTGGTCGCCGTCGGATTTTTACGAATGGGACCGTGGGAATTGACAGGCATGGAAGTTCCCAAGATCGCTAGACAGCGATTTCTTGATGACGTAACAAATAGCGTCGGCGAAACATTCCTCGGTCACTCCCTCCAATGTGCTCGCTGTCACGATCACAAGTTCGATCCCGTTCCGACCAGGGCCAACGTCTTTTCTAATTGAGGTATGGTGCGTAGGATATCTTTGCCTCGTGGAGTTACGGGGTTTTTGACGGATCTTTTCTTAAGTTGTTTTCACGGAGGAGTTTGATGACAACCCGCCCCGCGGGGAGCTTGCTCAATTATTTGGAGCAGGTTCCTGACCCTCGCGGGCGACATGGACAGCGCCATCCTTTTGCAGCCATGCTGGCTGCCTCAATTTGTGCCATTCTCTCGGGTTTTCATGGCTATACAGCCATGGCCCAGTGGATTCATTTGCAAGATGTTTCGCTATGGCATCTACTCGGTTTTACTCGTCGGCCACCGGGCCATGACTGCTTCCGCGACCTGCTGATGGTGGTCGATCCTGATGCCTTGTCAGAAGCCTTAATGTTGTGGATCACCGAAGGCCTGGGATTCGAAATTGGAGACGATGAACTGCAAGCGATCATCATTGATGGCAAGGTTCTCAGGGGGACGCGCGAAAAGCATCATCGCGCCTACCAAGCGTTGGCGTTATTGGACCTGAAAACCGGCTTTGCGCTCTCGGAAACACCGGTCGATCCTGCAACAAACGAAGCGAAAACAGGACTGAAACTTCTGAAGGAAATGGTTCTGGAAGGGAAGATCATCGTGGGCGACGCAGCCTATTGCGACCCCGAGATTTGCAGGGAAATCGTCGATTCCGGTGGCGATTACCTGGTGATTGTCAAAGACAACCAACCGACGCTGCATCACGATGCCCGTGCCGCCTTCGTTGTCCCTGAAGGCTTCTCTTCCTACGCGAAAAAAAAGCGTATGCAGCTCGTGAAATCACCGAGACAAAAGAGAAAAAACGGGGTCGTTTCGAAGTCCGTACATTGACTTCAACAACAGTCGGCATCGACACTTCAAAGTGGCCCGGCATCCAGCAGTTTCTGAGACTGGAAAGAAGGACGACGATCGATGGGAAAGTCACGAAAACGATCTCGTACGCAGTGACCAGTTTGTCACGAAAGCAAGTGAATGCGAAAACCCTACTCAAGATGTGGCGCGGCCGCTGGGACATCGAAAACCGACTCTTCTGGGTACGCGATGTAGTCTTCAAAGAAGACCTCTCTCGGATCCGCAGTGGCACTGCCTACACCACGATGAGCATCTTTCGAAATACAGGAATTACCTTGTTGCGTGCCCTCAAAGTCCCCGAACTCACCGCAGCTATCCGAGAAAACGCCGTCAAACTCAACGTCCTTTTGCAAAGACTAAACATTGTGAATAAGACGTAAGCCGTGCAAGATATGGTCCCACTGGTTGTGTTTTTATTAACGATTCGATAAGAAAACAGAAGAGAGTTCTTCAATTTCTCCAGGATTAAGGGTGCCGCCATAACTTTGAGCCGTTCTGTGATTTTTCTAGCTGGTCTACTACTCATTGTTCCCAGCGGATGTTCGTCTGAAAAACCAGACGATGGCAATCCAACAAGTCAATCAACCTCAGGTCAAGTTGAATCGTCAGAGGAATCAAATTCCGAGGCGGAAAGTAGTTCGAACGAAGAGGCTACAATCGAATTACTTAGTAAGGAAGAAGTTGCCAAGGTTTTGGGAATTGCTGTCGCTGAGTCGAGACCTTCCGGGAATGCCAACGTCATTTCGAAGACCGAGTACTCAAAGCCGGACCATTTCTTGGCAGCTGAGATTCATCTGATTCGTGGAGCTTCTGCCAAAGGTGGATTTGATTCGCAAAAGAATTTTGGCAAGGTCGAAGCCATTGAGGAGCTTGGTATGGAAGCTCTTTGGCTACCGACGAAATCTCTTGCAATCTACGACGATGGAGTCTTTCTAACAATCCGTGCAGAAGGTGCCTTAGAGGGCGAACGCAAAGAAAAGTCGATCGAAATCGGTAAGCTGGCATTGGAAAGAGCCAAGTAGTAGTCACCTCAACTTGTGATCTCGTACTTCGCAGGCAAAATAAGCCTTGGGAATACTGAAGAAGTCGTTCCGAGGTCAGCAAGACAACAGATAGCGAAGTAAGTCAACCTTGTGATGAATAATGACTCAACACTGCGAACGGACTCCTCTTCATTATCACGTAGATCTCACTTCTTACTGAGTTACTGGTGGATTCTGATTCAGTTGGCTTATGCCTGCCTGCTGCTATGGCCACTCATGGGGCGTTTGACGACCCACTTGCCAACAGTAGATGGAACCTGCGCCACCGTACCACTTTTCAATGTCTGGACGATTTGGTGGAATGCTG
>JABJMI010000390.1 GCA_018659505.1 Planctomicrobium sp. | reverse complement strand
AATGAAAATAACCGGACCAGAACAGCCAAAGCCTTAGGGATCAGTCGCGTTGGTCTCTACAAGAAATTAAGGAAACATGGTCTTGTTGAAAGACCAGTCGCGGACGTGACTTAAAGCCTTTTTAGTGCTTCTCAGGTCCGTGAAATACGTTTTTACAAGTTAGAACGCTGATGTCACGAGACAGAACTGTTCTCAGGTGCATTTTGAATTTGATACAGTGAAATGACAATCGATTCGAGGTTAAACTCCGATTCGTTTGTCTATTCAGCTGCTCGTTCTTGATGAACGAGATACCTTCCAGACCGGAAAACGACTGGTTCTGACCATGGGTAAGACTTTAGGTTGGCGCGCCTGTATCTAGGTGGGGGCGCTAACTCACCTTGTTCGTCGACTTCTTCAGCGAATGGGATCGGCATTCCGCAACCAACGAGATCTGTAACGACAAATTTTTGATTTCCCTTTTCGAGGGATGCGAGAAGTAATTCTTTTCTCTCGGGGAGGTAAGCTTGGATTTCATAGTAATAGATGTAAGGCGTTGGGGATTTTAAATTGAGATCCCAGTACAAAGTCACCAAGTCGCTGTTGTACATCAGCACGTCTTCATTTTGCACGTTTTGGCTTCTCAGGAATTCCTCAACTTTGTTTAAATCTTCCCACTTTGGATTCATTAACTGAGCTACATGATCTGTTTGGGCGGGTGTCAAATCTCGTTGAATGGCAGTTGGCCAGAGTTTCATTGTCTGTAAATTTGCCATGGGAGACGTCAGGAGTGCAACAGCAATGAAAGCGATCATCAACGCTGGCGACCGTAGGAATTTGATTTCACCTGAATGTGCTGCAAGGACAAAGATAGACAACAGCAGTGCGGGGACATGCACATAATCAAACAAGTGCTGGAGTAAGTGAGATTGAAGGAACCAAACTAAATAAACGGCAGATAGAGAGACTCGAGCGAAGCTGATGTCGTCTCGTTGTTTGAATAAAAACAGAAAGATTGCTCTCATCGAAATTGGGAGTGCGACGAGGTGCAGTAGATGCCAGGGAGCGAAGTGGTAGACCATTCCCACATATCTAGGAAGAGTCCAGTTATCAAATCTGGCAGCTAGATAACCTGGACTCCACTCAGTTAGTGATACGAATAAAGAATCGAAGGCATCAATTTTATGCAGTCCCCACATGCCAATTCCGCCGACGATTAGACCTCCGACGAGCAAACCAAAAGCATCCACCGATTTACGATTCCAACCTTCAGTCATTAACAAACTGAAAGCCCAGACCGTGACACACATCACTAAAAGGTGTGGCTTTAGCCAAATTCCACACCCCCAGACGATTCCTTCCAGCAGAGAGAAACTGAAAGTCGTGTGAGGCTCTTGTTCGAGTATTTTGTGGACTTGTCGGATGCGCAAAAAACAGCCAACCATAGTCGGCAGGAGAAGCCAAGTGTCTCGCTGACAGTGACACCATTCCGATTGAGATAAGTAAAAGAGGAGAGCCAACGACAACGCCCAAATCGCTGGGATCATACTCTTGGTAATTAGTCGGACGATTAAGAGAGCAAAAAGCAGAGTTCCTGAGAGAAGAAGGAGGTCAGCGAATTTGAGAGCCTCGTCGCTTTCGCCGAAAACCGTTCGTGTGGCGTAATGGATTACCAGAACTCCAGGAAAGTTTACTTCCACATAATCCCGATAAGGAATGAGTCCCTCGCTGATCCATCTTGATTCCAGGTCATAGAGGACAGCGTCGTTGGTGACTGGCATGCGTATGAAGATTGGTCCCAAAACTATCAGCCAAAGTAATGCTAGAGATCCCGGTAGAATGAAATCTCTCCAAGAGCCTTGAGGTTCATTGATTTCTTGAGTCATTTTGCTGCAATTCGCGAAAACTGTGAGAATCATTGACTTTGCTGCAATTGGAACAATTCATGCGAATGAAGTTCCCTCGTCTAATTTAAATGTCGTCTGAATTCACGTAAAACCTTATCCCGCTTCAGGATTGACCATGCAATTGGAAATTCCGTCACCTGAACCAGCAGTTGACTCGGCGCAAACCAAAACGGATGCGCTAACAGATGGTAACACTGCCTCCGATCAGGGAATAGAAAATAATTTTCTGCGTGAAAACCTTGTCGTTAGCGGCTGGGGTTTATTGGGAACCGTTCTGGTAGCAGTCTTTTTCATCTATTGCAGCTATCTTCCCATTTACCACACCGATATTTGGGGGCATGTCAGCTACGGACAATCGATGATCGAGACAGGCAAACTGCCAGTCGAAGATCCCTATGTTGAACTGGCTGCGGGGGTTGAGATGATCAACAATGCTTGGTTGTCGCAGCTTCTCTTCGGATGGCTGGTGAATCAATCAGGACCACAAGGCATCGGCGATGGGTACGCGGTCATCTGTCTGGCGACTTTTCTGGCATTCGCTGCGACTTTCAGTGTCTCCACTGGAAATCGAATGCTCGGGTTTTGTCTGGCAGTCTGTACTTGGTTGATGATCACATTTCGTCTTGCCATCGTTCGACCAGAGTTGTTGGGGGAACTATGCTTTGCATTGGTACTTCTGCAAATTGCAATCGCGGATAGAGTACGTAGAAAATCAGAGAACAAGAATCTTACATATCCAATCTGGATGTGGTTTTCACTCCCGTTAACATTCATGCTCTGGGCAAATCTGCATGGCGCTTACATTGTAGGGTTCGCTGTTTTGGGAGCTGCTGTATTAGGTTCGCTCGGAACTGCAATCTTTAAGCACCGATCAGTAAGCGGAGTCTGGACCGACAAACAATTGCGGGCAGATGTCATGCTTGTACAACTTTCTCTGTTAGCTGCTTGTTTGAATCCGTACGGAATCGATTTGCTTTTGCAGACTGCTCTCTTCCCGACCCATCCGAATTTGAAAACGGTATTAGAGTGGACTCCTTTAGAGATAATTTCTCTTGAAGGCATCCCGATGGCGACGTCTTGGTTGTTCGCAGCATTTTTCATTCGACATAGCAAGGTTCGCTTTCCTATTCGCGACGTGATTCTATTACTTGTTCTGAGCTTGGCTGTCTGCCTGAGAGTTCGCATGATCGCTTGGTATTCGCCGGTCTACTTTTTCGTGATGGCGCCTCATGTCGCGGACGTCTTTCGCCAAGTCTCCCAAATTCAGTTTGTAGCGAAATTGCAATCAGTATTTGGATTCATGTCTCGACCAACATTTCATATCGCGCTCGTAACAGGCTTCGTCTGCTATCTGGCATTTGCGTTCACTCCCATTAGTCGACATGCGATGGGAGGCACAGTACGACCTCTCGATCAAATCGTTAGCAAGCAAACACCGATTGGAATCACAAACTACTTCAAAGAGCACCCACAAGAGGGTTTAATCTACGCTCCACAATGGTGGGGTGACTGGATCAACTGGGAGCTGGACGGAGACGTTAAAGTCTTCGTCTCGACGAATTCAATTCACTTAGTTCCGCCTGAAGTTTGGAATCACTACATGACAATCAGTCGCGGACGTCCAGGTT
>JABJMI010000128.1 GCA_018659505.1 Planctomicrobium sp. | reverse complement strand
TACACCATGCGTTCAGCTCCAAATGCGGTTGTGAGCTCGCGAATCGTCGGTTGAATATCTCGATGAGGGTAATTTCGGGTCGTTGGAATCGATGAAAGTTTCATGATCGTGTTTGGAAATCGAGACCATCTCACGACGCGAGCATGTTCTTTTGGTGTTCCTTGAAATGGACGTCCCATATGATCAATGAGGACGGTGGTCTCCGAAAATTCTCTGATGAGTGGTTCAAAACCCTCCGCATACCGCGGTTCAAAGTGCAGTTGCACAGCGATGTTTAAGTTCGTCGCCATTTCCCATAAGTGACGAAGTTCCTTTGAGCCGAATGTGGGCAGTCGATCTGGAGCATAGGCATGCACACGGACGGCAATGATATCCATTTGTTGACACAGTTCTGGCATCTTCTCCAGCGAGCCTGGGCGATCAGAAAAGAGCAGGATCGTCCCTTTTAATCTACCGCCACCAATATCAAGGCAATGTTTCAGATAGCGGTGATCATCCTGATACGGTTCTGGGTGAACGACGACGGCATAATCGACTCCTGCAGCGTCCATGCAACTGAGCAAATGCTCTGGAGTCGCTAACGCTGTTGGACGGTAGGGACCTTTCTGATGATATGGAAACTTTTCTGAATCGGTGCCGGCAAAGCAATGTAAGTGAGTGTCAATTATTGGTGTATTCGCTTCGGGATTGTCTGCCGCAATCGAAGTTTTAAGAGCGATCCCAGTGGCAGCTGTCATCGCCGCAGTCTTTATAAATGTTCGTCGAGTGACCTGCTGCGATTTCATTGCAAAACTCCTGACTGCGGCGGATAGATTAAATCAATGTCGATGTTGAATTGAATAATACTGTAACTGCCGGGAATACTTTGCTCTACCTGCAAGCAACCGAGAGGTCTTCTGAAACATCGATGCAAAAATATAAACTCAAAAAGAATGTGTTAAACAACTAACACCTGATCCATAGGTTTGCTCTCAGGCTCTCTCACCGGTTAGCATTCGACAAACGAACGGACACAGTAAACTCCAGATTAAAATGAGAACATTGAAGAAACGGGTCGAAGAGAAAGTAAATCGGGGCAATAATTATTGTGCTAAGCCCCCCTGGTTCGAGCAATCGAATCAGGGGGGCTTTTTCGTGTTAACCGATTCGAAACGGGTTCGTACAGAATACTCGGTGAGACAATGGGCAACTTGAATCGGCGTTGAGAACGTGGACTCAGGGAAGTAGAGCATTCAGAAAAAGATGTGAGCTTAGGCGTTGAAACGGACCTATAGTGCTGTACAAGTTATGTGAGACACCGTTCGTTAACAGCAAAATACACAATACAAAACTGGTGAAGATTTATCATCCCCTTCTGGCCGTGATCGCATCTTCTCTCGAACCCAAACTTGCTCAATTATGTGCAATATCTGAAGCAAGAAAACAAGATCATGCGAGCGAGAATCCCAGGATTAGGTTCACTCCATTTCACTCGCAGCCTTTCGCAACAAAGTAACGGCAGTCTCCACTATCACTTCGCCACCACCAGGTTGCAATGCTGAGTTGGTGACTTCGTAGCTGCCACCGGCGTAGGCTGCCCGATGTGGGATGTAAATCGTTTCTACTGCGTTGGAGAGCTCGACAACGAATGTTGTCCGAAAGGGAGAGGCCTGCTTGATTGCAAGCCCCAAGTCCACGAACACTTCACCAGGTAAACAGACAAACGCGACGTCCCGACCGATCGCAATCACCGTCACCTCTACCGGCAATGTCTCACCGATACCCGCAAGTGATCGACTCAGTCCCCAAGTAATGTGATCGATGGTGTTCGCGTGCGGTTCCTGATGTAAAAACTGGTCGAGCATCAGTTTTTTGTAGGCGGTTACATGTTCGAAAAAGTCAACTTTGACTCCGCTCCTGGCCGTTTTCAAGATCTGCATCGATTGTTGCACTTCTGCATAGGTCGCATCTTCGAGCGGTAAGTGGACAACTTGTGATTCCACGACCAGTTCCGTTGATTCCACTGGAGTCAGTTCTGTAAGTGCGCCATGAATGGTGCCTCCGAGTGACTCTCCGATGAAGTCTGCTTTGTTGCGAACAGGAGTTGATGGGTCGGAGTGATTAATATCTCCACAGCATCCAGTCCCGAAGAGGGACACCACATCAGCCCCAAGTGCCTGGCGAAGAGTTTGTTCGATGAAGAATGGATAGTCAGCACTCCATTTAGTGCCGCCAACCGTATCGAGGTGGAGTGCAAAGTTACTGAAAACTCCTCGCAGCTTCCCAGAATCAGAGTCCTGAATGGCGAGCAAGCCAATTTCTGGATCGATGGGACCAGCGGGTCGAACGACATTTGGATTCTTCAAGTTCTGCCATGTTTTCACACTTCCGTCTCGCATGACAAAACGGCGATTGAAGGAGACCGGCATACTCTGCATCGCGACACCCGCCTTCATCGTCGAAGGTTGCAAATTATCATTTGCCTGAACAATGGATTCGACCGTCTGTGAGATCAGTCGTTCGATGTAATTGGCTCGTAACTTTTGTTGCTCTTGTTGCCCCAAATACAGGTACAACTCTTTCATGTAGTCGGGAGCAGTGTGCGAGT
>JABJMI010000322.1 GCA_018659505.1 Planctomicrobium sp. | reverse complement strand
CGCGATGTTGTTGTGGCTGTCCCAGAGCTGGTTCTGCGTGTAGACCTGCACAAAGCGGACTCCGCGTTCTATCAACCTGCGCGCGATGAGGCAGCGTGTTCCGTATTCGCTCGTTGCTTTATTACTATCGTGAATGCCGTACATCTCTTGAGTTGCTTTGGTCTCTTGAGAAATTTCAAGAGCTTCGGTGGCAGCGACCTGCATCTTTGCAGCGAGTTCGTACGTTGCGATGCGGGCTTCCAAATCATGTTGTCCTGGAAAGCGTTCGCTATGTCGTTGATTGAGTGTTTTCAAGAAGTTCAGAGAATTTTCTTGAGGAGCACCCGCCAGATGTTCAGGAGGAACCAAATCGAGAATACGAGGCTCTTGTGGACGAACGACGGTTCCTTGATAAGTTGAAGGCAAGAAACCATTCTGCCAGTTTTCGACTCCTAGGACGGGCAACTGAGAAGGATCGACCAGTGCCATGAATGCGGGAAGATTGTCGGCTTCACAACCTAAGCCATACGTTAGCCAACTTCCTAGAGTTGGTCGTCCTGCGAGAATTCGACCAGTCTGCAATGCTCTGATCGATTGACCATGATTGTTGACGGAAGTTCGCATCGAGCGAATCAGACAGATGTCGTCAGCCACGGCACTTGTGTATGGCAATAACTCCGAGAGTTCCATCCCACACTCGCCGCGGGGAGCGAATTTCCAAGGACTGTGAAAGACGGTTGAACTCGCTTGGGCAGCATTATCGTATTTAATCTCTCCAGGAAATGCTTTACCATCGTACTTCGCCATTTCCGGTTTTGGGTCGAAGAGATCATGATGGCTGGGACCACCTTGCATCCACAGCGAGATCATCGCTTTCGCTTGAGGTTCTTCCTGAGCCAACTTCGGTTTGGTGTCGTAAACTGGCGTCTCAAAAGCTGGTTTTTGGGGAGCTGCTTGAGCATCTTTCTGCAACATCCAAGCAAGAGCGAGAGAACTCACACTCATCGAGCTTTGAGCCAGGAAATGCCGACGGGAATGTTGTTTAGAAAAGTTCATCAATGATCTCTTTGGGTTACTCGACATACAGAAACTCATTCGAGCTGAGTAACATTTGGCACAAGTTCGCGAACGCTTCAGTTTGCAAACTCTTTGCTGCGTCGTCTTCTTCTTTTGTTATCAGGCGACCCTTGAGTAGTTCCGATTGTTCTTTAACGAACGACATGGCAGCCACGATTTCTGAATTCTCTGCGGAATGACCATAGATCAAATTCCAAGTCAGTTTTAATTGCGTTTCAACTGAATCTGGATGAATCTTAGCTACTCTCTCAGCGATCGTTTTAGAATACTTCAATGCAAAGTCGCTATTGAGCAGCATTAAAGATTGCGGAGTGGCAGTCGTTGAGCGACGGAGTTCACAGTTCGGCGACATGTTTGGAAGATCGAAGGCTTCCATGACCGAAAGTGGTCGGCTGCGACGTGATTGCACATAGACACTGCGGCGGAATTCCTGCCCTCTTAATGGAAGCACTTTTCCCGGTCGACCTGCATTGAGGTTCTCGATGCCTAAAACCCAACGACCAACCTTATCTGCCATGACCGGGACAGGTTTTCCGTAAGTTTCTGTGTTGAGAGCTCCAGCAATTGCGAGTACCGAATCACGTACCGTTTCTGCATCAAGCCTTCTCAGATCGGATCCGCCATACAAGAGGTTCTCTGGATCAGACATTCTTAATTCTTCAGGGCGGTCAAAGGATTGCTGCCAGGTTGAGGAATTCAAAATCAAACGATGAATATGTTTGACGCTCCAACCAGAGTTGATCAATTCGAGTGCCAGCCAATCGAGTAATTCTGGATGAGTCGGCTCGGTTCCGAGTTCGCCGAAGTCAGTCGGTGTCGCAACGAGTCCTTTTCCGAAATGGTGCATCCATATTCGATTCACGATCACGCGTGAAGTGAGTGGGTGATTCGGGCTAGTGAGTCGTTTGGCGAAGGAAGTACGACGACCAGTGGTTTTGAGATCAGGATTGTTTTCTGGGATCGCAGGGACATCGCTCGTTAACGAGACAACCGTTAATCCGCTAGGAACTACTTTGTCTTTTGGTTGTTCGT
>JABJMI010000451.1 GCA_018659505.1 Planctomicrobium sp. | reverse complement strand
GTTTGTAACAAGCAGTCAAGATGCGGCTGCAAGACTTGCAAGAAGTAAGAGCTCCCTCGATCTTTTGATTGCCAATACGCGCTCACTAGGACGGCAACTTTCCAAATACGATCAAGAGACTCTTCAGCAATATCTCGACGCAGTGCGAGACACAGAGGTCAAGCTGGCGAAGGCTCAGAAGTGGGTCCAGACACCATCCCCTGAGGTCGAAATCCAAAACCTACATTTAGATGCTGAACCAAAAGAAGCGAGACTCTATTTTCAAACCATGTATGAGCTGATTTATCTCGCCTTTCTCAGTGATACGACTCGCGTGGCGACGTTTCAATTGGGACGGGAAAATGGAGAGGGACCGCATGACCTGTTATCTAAGGCCGTAGGTCTTGGCGGTGCTCATGGTTTAACTCATGCTGTCAAAAAGCCCGATGGCTGGAAAAACCTCGGCACCTATAATCGCTATCAGGCCGAAGAATTTGGGCGTTTCGTTAAACGAATGAAGGAGACTGCAGAGCCGACCGGCAAAGGCAATATGCTGGACAACACGTTTGCGATGCATGGCTCTGCTTCCAGTAGTTTTCACCTCTCTCGCAATTATCCGATTATTTCCGCGGGCGGTAAGAACCTGGGATTCACCAATGGCCGGTATCTCAAGTTCGGTCAAGGGAACGAAGACAATCAAGCTGGCGCTGGAATCGTGAGTGATGTTGGCTGGAGAGGGAAGATAGAATCGGAAGAACTTCCGCTCTCCCAGCTGTTCGTCACCATCCTGCAACGGCTTGGCGTCGAAACCGACTCATTCTCAGGACAGACCGGCACGCTGAGCCGTGTTTAATTTTTTTTTGAAACCTCCGCTTCATTTATGTGCTTTGAATTCAATCGCAGGAAACAAGTAGATCCTTTGTTCTGAGCCTCATTGATTACAGAATCCACCGACAGCAGTGGGTAAATACCGTTAAATTAATGAAACCCGTGGTGTACTGAAAAGTAGCACCTGAGTGTTCACCCGGATGGTTGAGCATGTCAGGTTCGGGGACCCCGAACCCAACCCGAGACGGTTTCGCTTCAGAATTAATCTGATCGTTAGAAATGGACCCGTTTGCGCTCTAAGTATTGTTAACTTAGAAATCCCTTCTGAGCTCTCAACACTTGTAATGTTGTTAACTTAGCCAAAAATGTTCGTACTGTCCCACTCGCTCGACCAAACCCCGTGTGGGACAGCGAAACCGCTAAGTTGTTAATTCAAAACACCTTAACTGAGTTAGAGCGCTGAGAGCATGTTCGTATAGCGATCCTATACGGGGAGGGACGTTTCGAAATTTTCTGAAAGTCGTTACGAGACAGCAACCTACCTCGACGAATGAGTTATTTGCAGAGTGGGCGTCTCGGGGAGATTCTTGCCAAGCTCGTCTTATTTCGCGAGCGATCGTCTAGAATAGTTTTGTGTTCAATTTCATGCCTAGCGATCATCGATTTGAATAACTGCTCAGCAATCAGGGGCTGACATTGAAAACCCCTAGCGAATCAAACCAAAGGAGTCTGTATTTCCTAGAGGTCTGATCAAAATGTTCACTGATTCCATCGATATTTAGAAAGGCAACAAGGATGAATCGCTCTTGCTGCGGGATCAAATTCGGATTGGCGAATCCAGAACCGTAGGGATGGTTTAATTTCAGTAACCTGAACTTTCGATCTTTAAGTCCGTAATATTGCATCCCCACGATTTCTGGATTGACGAATCCTTCAACATAAGACCAGTCAGCAACAAAGACCGTAGAGTTCTCATGAGTGGTGCTTTGAATCCAGTTCACAACTTCGGGAAATCCACGTCGGGGTGTGACGGACTTTTGCAGTTGAGAAACCAACAATAGCACAACGATTGTCGGGATTATGATTCGAATTTTTCTCGGTACGAGTAGGTCGTTTGCAACCAACACAAGCAGGAGCAATGGGATCATTGCAGGAAGTCCATACCGAGTGATGTAGACTGGGCGCCACACAATGGGAACGATGAACGCGGGAATGATAACAGCGACGAGAATCCAGATGATGCAAAAGTAGATTCCCGTTTTACTTTGAATTGCATTGATTGAACACTTGTTAGTTTGTGGAACTCCAGAGTTAATTCGAGTTGGTAGTGAATAAATCAACGAACTGAGAATGCCAATCGTGAAGAGCAGCCCCCAATTTGGCAATCCAAACAAGTCTCCGAAGATCCGCCAGCTGAGTACATCCACGAACGAAGGTGGCTGTATCCAACCGCCAAGTGTGGCGGGTGCTCCATTCAAGAGGATGTTCAAGAACCGCCACATCGCAATTAATATGAGAATCGTAGACGCGAACGCTGTGAACAAGAATGGCTTTCGTGGCAGAGAGACTCCAATTTGATTTCTACGAGCTTCAAAACAAACCCAAATCACCTGACTAATGAAAGGGAGGAAGCCGTAGTAATGCGTGTTGACCAGAATCGCGGAAATGATCAGCCAAGACAGCATGTCGCGTTGTTCTTTATCTCGATGCCAGCGAAAGAACATTCCCATCGATAACACCGAAAGTAACATGAACAATGAATAGGGACGCGCTTCGTGTGTATACTGAATAAATAACGGGTTCAGCACCATTAAAGGGATGGCAAGTGCAGCCACGTTCCGGTTGAACATCATCGAGGCCATCCACCAGATCGCCGGAACGCAAAAAATCGCAGAGAGCAAAGCGGGTAGTCGCAAAACCGACTCGGATTTTCCAAAAATCGGAATTAGGACACGGAGTACTAATTGATACAAAGGTGCTGCGTAATCCTGTTGCTGAACGAGACTCTCGTAGAGTGACATTTCGGAAGTAATGAGCATTATGACTTCATCTGTCCACAATGAACTTTCAGCAAGTGAGAAGAGATTAAAGTTCAAGACCACTAAAATCCAAACACCAACATACAACTCTGGAGAAAAATATCCCCAGAAGGGAGATGCGGAGACTTCTGACAAATCTGGATTCTCAGTTTCCGATTTTGCTATAGATGATCGAGACATAATCAAAACAGCTGTTCTGTCAGCAATGGATGCTCGTTCCAGAAAATTTCGTAGTAAACGCTTCCGAGAATGTTGATGTTCAAAGAAATCCAAACGAGCAGCAAGGCTCCCCAATCTTGAATCGAACGTAAATGCCAGTTCCGCATGACCAACGGAATCGCCAGCAGAGGG
>JABJMI010000336.1 GCA_018659505.1 Planctomicrobium sp. | reverse complement strand
TTGACTCTGCGGTGAGATCACCATTCGGATCCTCCGCAGGTACAGGAGTTGGATTCACTGAATCCTGTCCTTGAGGAGGATTCTTTTTTCTCGATTTCTTCTTCCGGGGCATCAGGCACCTCAATATCGCCGATAAGGGGGATGAAAGTTGAACCGCAACACAAATGTGCTGCTCGCTCTGCGCGCAACTTCAGCGCAGTTCACTTGGTACTGAATTAAAACAGGGAACGATCGAATCAGCTGCCGCGAGCAACTGCTCGCACGATGGACACTAATTCTCCAGGGTCCACCGGTTTTGTTAGATAGGCATCCGCACCTTGGCGTTGACCCCAAAATCGGTCGGTCTCCTGACTCTTTGAACTTAACAAGATGATTTTTAGATCACTTGTTAAGGCATTTGACTTCAACTCTCGACAGACCTGAAACCCGTTTTTTTTAGGCAAGATGATATCGAGTAAAAGAACATTCAGTTTTTCGTTTTCCGCAATCTCGATCGCCGACTCTCCGTCTTGAGTTTGCATGACTTCAAATCCTGATTCTTCCAGAATTTTCGAGACATAACTCAAAGAGGTGGGACTATCGTCAACAACAAGAACACGACATGTTTGTAGGGCAGTTTCCATAGCCTATGACTCATTTTTTCGAAATTGAACACTTGAAAAGAATGTTGCGATCAACGGACTGCGTACATCAATCGACAAGCACTTCTTCTGGGAGATACTGGCGGACGTGTTCAACGAGCGCGGCTGCCTCAAACGGCTTTGTGATGTAATCGTTGCAGCCAACCATTGTTCCCTTCAACTTGTTGAAGAGACCATCTTTTCCCGATAGCATAATGACCGGAATCGACTTGGTTGACGCGTGGCTCTTAATCAGTTTGCACAACTTGTAGCCATTCATTTTCGGCATGTTGACATCGAGCAAGACCAGTTCGGGTGTCACCTGAGAGAACATCTTCACTGCATCCAGACCATTTTCTGCAGTCATGACTCGAAACCCCGCTGACTCAAGAGTCATCGTCAGCAGCTTGCGAATCGTTGGGCTGTCGTCGACTGCCAGGATCAAGGGAGCCTGAGTTTCGGTCGAAACATAGTCGCTAATGTCAGCAGTTGATTCCTGTACGAGATCTTGTTCTTGTTCGACAATGACCTCGGCTTCGACGACTGGTTCAACACTGCTGGAAATGTTTTGTGAGAGATCGTTGATTTCCTGTAGAATTTCCGCTTCTGGTTCTGGGACAGGTTCTGGTTCTACTGACTCTATGACGAGATCTTCTTCCACCTGTTCCACTGTCGGTTCTTGCGACTCAACCGGCTGCTCGATTTCCGCAATTTCAGGTTCAGGAATTTCGACAGTGTTCAAGTCGTCCTCGCCTAAGTCGGCGTCCACTGTGACGTCAACATCTGCTTCGGTTTCAACTGAAGTAGTTTCCGTCTCGATGTCTACTGGCGAAGGCTTGGCTGCAACCACTTCAGGGGCTGAGATTTCTATTTTTCTGGTGACACGGACACTCGATTTCAATTCCTCAATACTGCTATTGTTGGGATCGAAATTTTGAAAGTGATGTGCCAAATCAAGGAACATCTTCACGACGTCGTTATTAGGTGCGGCCTTGATCGCCACTTCCAAGTATTCGACAGCCATCTTAGCTCATCAATTTCCAACCGATTCCGGAGCGCCTACGATAGATCCTCCAGTGTGGTGTCCATGTCAGATATTTTACCGAATCGTTTGGTGAACAAGATTTAGCCGATAATCAAGACTCATCACGATTTCGTGAACAATGGCTTCTCTCGCGCGAGCCAAATTTTGTTCAGGAAATGTTGAATTCAGTAGAATATCTCCGAGCAAATCAATTGCAATGGTTACGTTATCATCCATCACGTTAGCGTAAGAACAAGTGTAATCACGACCAGTAAATCCACCCAATTGCCCGCCAGATTCATCGATCAGCTTCGCAATCGCTGTAGAGTTTCTATTACTCGTTCCTTGAAAATGGGCATGATCAGTGAAGTGTGCCAATCCACCCTTATCTTCTGGTTCGTCTTGAGGGCTGGCGGAGACGAGTACGCAAATAGATGCGGAACGGACAGAGGGAATCGCCTCGGTAACAACACGGATCCCGTTGGAGAGTTCACAGGAATTAATTCTTGAAAATATTTTGTTAGACCGGAATCGATTTAGGATAAGATTAGGTCAGTAAACTTTGACGACTTAAAGACGGACTCAAGTCCGGACGTCAAGGCATCAACGCCGTCAAAAATGTCCTTTGCAGTCGCTCCATCGGTACCAGATAGGAGAATAGATTCGTAGAAAACATTACGAATCAATGCTACAGAATCTTTGTGAATTTCCTGATATCGTTCTTCCAGATCAGTTTTATACCCTCGTCCAAATCCTAAAACGCTGCCGAGTTTGTAGTAGAGTTGATAGTCAATTTTTTCCTCGATGTTCACAATTTGCTGATAAAGTGCAGTCACTTTGACCTGCATGGCATCGAATTTATCTTCAGGAAATTGGCTGTCAGCGAAGTTCACCACTATGACCATGACTTCCTTCATCGCCTTCAAAATCCGCTTTCTGTTACGTTTTTCATTGAGGAGCGGGGCAATTCGATTTTGGATTCGTGAAAGTAGATCGATCCACTCAAAGTTCCCTGACTGAACAACATTTGTTGATTTCGTAATTGACATTATCAGTTCCTTAGTGGGTCGCAATTTTGTCACGTAACATAGAAGATAGGTTGCGAATTCGATGTAAGCGTTTCATTTGAGGAAAGAATACATCTCAAATGGAAATTTCCCGTTGTATTTTTACTGCAATCAATAAATGTGCTTCAATTGGTGCATTCATTGCCAAGAGCAAAATTCACCCTTTTGATGGAATTCCATCTTTTCGAACCTCGTCAATAACCCGTGTGGTAGTTGATGAAGAATCAGACAAAGAAGGCATCCTGCCCTGGCAACATGACAGATAAAAGACTGTCACTTCCGAGCTCAAATGTTGTACCATTGCGAATCGACCGACTCATTTTCCACAAGACTGATACCGTTGAGCTAACGCCCAAACGGCTTATATCGGGATTTTAATACGGGTCAGTTCCTAAGTTGGTAGAATTCAAAACACAGCATGTGCCAACCTGATACTCCAAGTGGCTTTATCATCAGGTCCTCAATACTCCTCTGCTCTCTTTGATTCCTAATGTTCAATCGTTTTCCGTGAACGGTGACAATCAATCCATAAACGAAAGTTTCAAAATGCAGCGACGTCAGTGCCTTCACGCACTTTTGATTTTGTTGACATTCTCTTGTTGTGAAACACTGAACGCACAACAGAATCAAACAGCGAGCTCTCATGAAATTGAAGTCGTGCGAAATGTCGCTTACGTGACGGATGAGCATGAACGCCAACGACTCGATCTGTACCTTCCAACGAATAGATCAGCTGAGCAATTGCCGCTGATTGTTTATATTCATGGTGGTGCTTGGCAGAATGGGGACAAGGCTGGCGGGAATCGATTCGTGAATGAATTGGTCGCATCAGGTAAATTTGTAGGAGCGTCGATCAATTACCGGTTGAGTCACCACGCCATCTGGCCGGCTCAAATTCACGATTGCAAAGCTGCCATTCGCTGGCTGAAAGGGAATGCAGAAAAGTATGGAATCGACCCAGAGCGAATTGGTGTGATTGGAACATCCGCGGGAGGTCATCTTGTTGCAATGCTAGGAACGACAGGAGGCGTCAAAGAACTCGAAGGCAAACTGGGAGAGCACCTCGAACAATCGAGTCGGGTCGCTGCTGTGGTCGATTTCTTCGGTCCCACGGAATTGCTCACAATGAATGACTTCCCCGGAAAGATGGACCACAACGCTCCGAACTCTCCTGAGTCGAAGTTGATGGGAGGACCAATTCAGAAGCTAAAAGAGCAAACCAATGCCGCTTCGCCGATTCATTATGTCTCAACTGATGATGCAAGGTTTTTGATTATCCATGGAACCGAAGACCCATTGGTTCCGTTTGATCAGTCGCGAAAATTTGACGAATTGCTTGATAAAACAGAAGTCTCATCAACCTTGATCACTATTGAAGGAGGTGGTCATGGTGGATTCCGCAGCAAAGAAGTCGACGAGATTGTCTCTAAGTTTTGGAACCAGCAGTTGTATAAAACGGAAATATTGATTCCTGAAGTCGTTTTGAAACAGCCTCGACGTTAAGATCAGCGGTTCAAGAATACTCTCGTTCAGAATCAAGGCTTTTGAGCCATTTGTCAGGACTGACAAGGTTATCTAACAAATTGATTCGTGATTCTTCGCACTCGATTGAGTGCAGTATACGTTTGCAGCGTATTAGTCAAAATTGATCATCATTTAGTAAGGTTAGCGAAGTGAATGCAAAGATTGTTCTCCTGCCGGGAGATGGAATTGGACCGGAAGTGACCGAAGAAGGTCGAAAAGTTCTTGCCGCTGTTGGTCAGAAATTCGGACACGAATTCAGCTTTGAAACTCACCCCATCGGTGGCAATGCGATTGATGACTTCGGTGACCCGCTTCCTGAGGCAACATTGGAAGCCTGCCGCAAATCGGATGGAATTCTCCTCGGTGCAGTCGGTGGTCCTAAGTGGGATGATCCCACTGCCAAGACACGACCAGAAGCAGGTCTCCTTAAGATCCGTAAAGAACTCGGGCTCTTCGCGAATCTTCGACCGATTACAACTCACGAGTTTCTTCTCGATTCATCTCCATTACGACGTGAAATCGTGGAAGGAACTGACATTCTTTTCATTCGAGAATTGACCGGAGGCATTTACTTCGGTGAATCAAAGATCGAACAAAATGAGGATGGCTCAGAAACTGCCACCAGTACGATGGTCTATAGCACTCACGAAGTGGAACGTGTTGTCCGCATCGCAGCGAAGGCGGCTCAAGGTCGCGGTGGACATCTAACTTCTGTCGACAAAGCGAATGTTCTGGAAGCCTCTCGGTTATGGCGTAAAGTGGCAGAACGGGTCGTCAAAGAAGAGTTTCCAGACTTGAAATATGATGTCGTCTTAGTCGATGCGATGGCGATGCACTTGATCTCTCGACCATCAACTTTTGATGTCGTAGTGACCGGAAATATGTTTGGAGATATCCTCACAGACGAAGGTTCCATGCTTCCCGGATCAATGGGGCTTTTGCCTTCCGCATCAATTGGCAGCGACGGTCCTGGTTTGTACGAACCGATTCACGGATCTGCACCTGACATCGCTGGCTTAGGAATTGCAAATCCGTTAGCAACAATCCTGGCAGCCGCCATGTTATTGCGGCATTCCCTCTCAATGGAAGAAGAAGCCGTTGCCATCGAGAAAGCTGTCGACGCTGTCCTCGCAGCCGGACATCGTACGAAAGACCTCGCTAAAGAAAACGAGGTCGCATTAGGAACTATCGAGATGGGTGAGAAAGTCCTCGCTGAACTTTCGAGGTAGTTTGCGGAGGAAAAGAAAACTAGACAGGATGAACATGATTGACATGATAAATTAAAAAGCGATTTCGGTCTCTCGAATAATATCCTGATAAGCTCTCGTCGCAATATCTTTTTTTATCCTGTAGATCATGTTCATCCTGTCTAAATTTTTTCTCCAACAATTATAGCTATGAATGACCAACTGACAGAGCAAGTGATTGGATGTGCATTTCGAGTTCATAATACTCTTGGATATGGGTTTCTCGAATCCGTTTATGAGAAGTCGCTGAGTATTGAATTATCCAAACTCGGCATCCGACACCAAACTCAAGCTTCAATTCAAGTCTATTACGATAGCTCTAATGTTGGAGATTTTTCTTGTGATATACTTGTGGAAGATCGTTTAATCGTGGAATTGAAATCTGTCTCCCAAATTGCAGTTGCACACGAGGTTCAGTTAGTGAATTACCTCGTGGCTACTAAAATCGACTTGGGATTAGTAATCAATTTCGGTCCCGACAAGGTTGAAGTCAGGCGGAAATACAGGGAGTATCTAAAAGAAAACTAGACAGGATGAACATGATTGACAGGATAAATTAAAAGCGATTTCGGTCTCTCGGATATAATCCTATTAATGTCTCGTCACAACATCTTTTCTTATCCTGTAGATCATGTTCATCCTGTCTAAAAAGACTCTGCTTTTCGCAAAGCGTGAGATGCAAAGTCATACTTGAATGACTCCAAGGAGAGCCAATATGAAACGAACTCAATTGATCTTAATGTGCTTGTTAACACTTTTTGTAACAAGCTGTTCTAAGCAGGAAGAGACGTCTCCAGACCCTGAAGTTCCTGAGGCAGGTGATGCAGTAGAACTCGGGTCTCCTGATGAAATGGAGCCTGTCCCCTCAGGTCAAACGGAGGAAGAAGAACCAGAGTCTACTGAAACATCACCAGTAACACTCGACATCAAATCCTGGGAAGAGACGCAGGCTCTGATTGCAGCTTCAAAGGGCAAAATTGTCATCGTCGATCTTTGGGCGACTTACTGTGGTCCTTGTCTGGTCGAACTGCCAAACCTCGTGCAAATTCACAAAGAGCATGGTGATCAAGTCGAATGTATCTCGGTCTCACTCGATTATCAGGGATTTGAAGATCAGCCAGTTGAGTCCTACAAAGAGCCAGTTTTGGCTGTGTTGAAGGAGAAGGGGGCCACCTTTCAAAATCTTCTCTGCTCGACCGATTCAGACACCATGTATAACGAAAAGCTGACGCAAGGTTCGATTCCCGTTGTCTACGTTTATGATCAATCTGGCGAGTTGGCTGCACAGTTTCCAGACCCGGAAAATCCCGCAGAGTTTACCTATCAGGCAGATATCATGCCTGTTGTGATGAACTTGTTGAAATAGGAATATTTCGGCAAATTTCGCCATGCCTTCGTAACGATACGATCCAATGAAGCTTTAATTGGTATGTTGCCTTTCAACAGGAAAAGACTTCCTGTAAGGCACCTGCCATTCTGCGAAATTCGTTTCGGTTCGGCATGAGGTCAACGTGGGGCAACGGCTTATCAATTCTGATGAATCATTGGGATTACACAATCAAGCTGTTTCGTCGATTGGAATGCATGACCATTCCATCTCATTGACGCAAGATAAACGACTGGACGCTCCCCATTGGTTTTTTGCTCAGTTTATCGAACTCGATGATGAGTTAGAGCTTCACTCAGAGAATTCTTCAATGTCCTGGCGATCAAAAGTAAGCTGGTGGTGCGACCCCAGACAGTGGATACGCACAATTGTTCACCTCCAGGATACTCCACACGCAATCGCACTCGGGACAGCGATTGGCGTCTTCATCGGGCTAACACCATCATTTGGAATTCAAATGTTGTTGGTGCTTGCGATTGCGTTCTTAGCGCGACCTTTCTTTCACTTCAATCAGTTCGCTGCGTTGGTAGCAGTCTATGTTTCGAACCCGTTTACGATGCTGCCGATCTATTGGTTCAATTATCGACTCGGAACGCTGTTTATCTCCTCTGATATTTCTTGGGATGAATTCAAAAGCCTCTTTCAATACAGTGATTATTCCGAATGGTTTTCCACAATCGCAAATGTGTTCTACACCTTAGGTGCTCCGCTTGTCATTGGATCTTTAATCGTGGCAACGGTCTTTGCACTACCGACATATCCTTTAATGCTGCGTTTGGTCGAAAAAGTCCAACTACGTAGAAAACTGCGTAAGGCGAAGAAGGCTCAACAGAAATCTGAGAGCCAAATTCAAGCAGCGGTTGCTGAACACGATTCCCTCTGAGTACCTTACAGCGAAGAATCTTGAATTCGTTGATGAGGTGAATAATGGGCGAGAACATTGGCCGCAGTGGAACGATTCCTTGTGATGTCATCTGTGTTGGTCTGACAGTAGTGGATCATGTCTGTGCGCCGATTCGCAAATTCCCTGCTCCTGGTAGTCTGATTACGACTTCCAAGCTTCACTTGACCATCGGGGGTTGTGCTGCAAATGTCAGTACAGACCTCGCCAAGATCAGTGTTCCGGTTTCATTAGTTGGCTGCGTTGGAGAAGATCCTTTTGGAGAGTTTGTCCTGCATGAACTCCGCTCGAATGGTGTGAATTGTAATCATGTTCGCATCTCAAATGAATCCCAGACGTCAGCGACAATGGTTGTCAACGTGCAGGGAGAAGACCGACGCTTCATCCATGCCGTCGGCGCAAATACGGAACTGACCGGCCTTGAAGTTTCTAACGAACTCTTGGAGCAGGCGAAGATTCTTTGCGTTGGTGGGTTTGGTTTGAACCCCGCTCTTTCAGGAAAAAACATCGCGGAACTCTTTGAGCGAGCACATCAACACGAAGTCATGACTCTGCTCGACGTAGTGCTTGACGACGTTGTTGAATGTGCGGAAATGCTGGTGGATGCCCTGCCCCATGTTGATCTCTTCTTGCCGAACTGTGATGAAGCGAGATTGTTGACAGGTCAATCAAATCCAGATTTGCAAGCTGATGCTTTTCTGACGCAAGGGGCGAAAGCGGTTGTTATTACGTCTGGACCGAGTGGGTCTTTGTTCAAGGAGCAAGGCAAACCCGCAATTAAGACTCCATCCTATGTCGTCGAACAGATTGATGGAACCGGTGGAGGCGACGCCTTTGTGGCTGGTTACATTTATGGACTCCTCAATGAATTTTCACCTGCCGAATGCCTGACCTATGGCAGCGCCATGGGAGCGAGTTGTGTTCAGCACGCCGGGGCAACGACTGGCGTCTTTAATGTTGAAGAACTCAATCAATTTGTCAGCGAGAATCCATTGGTGATTTGAGTTTTGTCGGACACTTGAAGTGTCCGGCAAAACATTCCTGAAGACCTTTGCACTCTTTCGCAACACTTCATTGACAGTCCAAATTCTTCCGAACTAGACTCACGAACATAGTTGATGTGATTGAGCACTGAGCATTTCAATATTGAAATTTTGCTGTTTGTTCGAAGAACAAGACTATTCACCAATTAAAATCCCAACGACTCTGCACCCGTAACGGAATGAAGGAGTGGTCAGTTGCTCTCATATTTAGATAACGTATCTTCAAAGACTTCCATCGGTCGTCTTATGAAGACAGCCCTCACGGCGATACTTGTGGTCTTCACAACCACGCCGTTGTTCGCAGCGGACTCAAATGAAGTTTCATCCGCAGGGGTTTTCTTTAGTTGGTTCATCGCTTTAGGTGGTGGGATCGCTGCGCTTGTGTTTGCTTATCGCTTCTTTAAATGGATGGTTGAGCAGGATGAAGGCGATGACTCCATGGTCAAGATTGCACAGCATGTGCGTGATGGAGCGGATGCATATTTGTGGAGGCAATACCGAGTTGTTGCCATCTTCTTTGCGATCGTGAGTCTGTTACTGATCATTGTTTCGACCGTGTTTCATGCGTTGTCGACGATCGTTCCCATCGCGTTTCTCTCAGGAGGATTCTTTTCTGCGCTCGCTGGCTGGTGCGGAATGAAGACAGCCACTCTTGCAAGCTCAAGAACTGCACAAGCATGTAAGACGAGTTTGAATGAAGGTCTGCAAGTTGCCTTCCGCAGTGGTGCTGTGATGGGGTTAACAGTCGTCGGTCTCGGACTCATCGATATTTGCATGTGGTTTGCCGTCTTGTATTGGATCTTTCCAATGTTCGGTCATGGAATGTCACTGGAGGAGATCACAGTCACCATGCTTTGCTTCGGTATGGGAGCGAGTAGTCAAGCGTTGTTTGCTCGCGTGGGCGGAGGCATCTTCACGAAAGCTGCCGATGTTGGGGCAGACTTAGTGGGTAAAGTCGAAGCGGGTATTCCCGAAGACGATCCTCGTAACCCAGCGACGATTGCGGACAATGTTGGCGATAACGTCGGCGACGTCGCTGGCATGGGAGCGGACCTTTACGAATCCAATTGCGGTTCAATTTTAGCTTCAGCAGCTTTGGGAGTGGCAGCGTATCAAGGGCATCTCAAGATGCAGTTGTTGATGTTGCTGTTACCACTTGTGATTGCTGGTCTGGGAATCGGCTTATCAATCATGGGCGTTTTTCTTGTTAGAACAGACGAAAATGCCGACCAAAAGAAATTACTACGAGCACTCGGCAACGGCATCAATGGAAGTTCTCTCGGTGTCGCGATTGTCTCTGCGATTCTCGTTTACCTCATGCTCGTCAGACCTTCAGCGGCGGTCTCTGACCAACTCGTCGCCGATGGGCTTCGCCATGGCATGCAATTGTTTGGAGTGTTTGCGTCGATTGTGATCGGACTCTTCTCAGGCATGATCATCGGCAGGTGGACAGAGTATTCTACGAGTGATGTTTATGCTCCTACGAAGCGTATCGCGGATCAGTCAGTCACTGGTCCAGCGACTGTTATTATCGCTGGCATCGCTGAAGGTTTCTATAGTGTCTGGGTTCCGATTGTTGTCATTGGGACAGCGATCATGCTCTCCTTCGGAGCATGTACTGGGTTCGATTATGGAAATGCGAATCTCTTCGCGATGGGACTCTATGGAGTCGCCATCGCAGCGGTTGGAATGCTGAGTACGTTAGGCATCACGCTGGCAACAGATGCTTATGGACCGATTGCAGACAACGCTGGCGGCAACGCTCAAATGAGTGAACTCGATCCATTGGTCCGTCAGCGTACTGACGCTCTGGACAGTCTCGGCAACACGACCGCTGCCACCGGGAAAGGTTTTGCGATTGGTTCAGCGGCACTCACGGCATTGGCACTGATGGCAGCTTACGTGGAAGAAGTTCGAGTCGGATTTGATCGCTGGGTTGAACATGTTGACGTACTTCCGTCAGAGGAGCTTTCAAACGCGAATGCTGTCGTCGTCAGTTCTGGAGTCTTGGCAGTGCGTGGTCCAGAAGCAGAACACAATCAGGCATATCTCGTATTCCCGCCGATCTCTAAGCTTCAGACAACTCAAACCGAAGCACTTATTGGTCGCCAAGCTAAAGTGGGCGAAACAGTCCAAGTCGATCTCATCGACTTTACAGAACGTGGCATCCTGGTTGATGCGAAGTATGCACGGATGCCGGATTTTGTGAGGTACTACAATGTCACCATCATGAACCCCAAGGTGCTGGTCGGAATGTTCATGGGAGTCATGCTGGCGTTCGTCTTCTGCGCGATGACGATGAAAGCCGTAGGACGTTCAGCACGTTCGATGGTGGAAGAAGTACGACGACAATTCCATGATATCCCCGGAATCATGGAAGGGACTGGCGAACCCGATTACGCAGCGTGTGTCGATATCAGTACCCGAGCCGCTCAGCGTGAGATGGTGATTCCTGCCGTTTTGGGATTAGTTGTTCCCGTTTTAGTCGGAATGGTATTAGGGGTCGGCGGAGTCATGGGAATGCTCGCTGGAGGATTAACTTCCGGCTTTGCAGTCGCGGTGATGATGTCAAATGCGGGTGGAGCTTGGGATAATGCCAAGAAGTATATCGAATCCGGCGCACATGGCGGCAAAGGGACAGATGCCCACAAGGCCGCCGTTGTCGGAGATACCGTTGGTGATCCATTCAAAGACACATCCGGTCCAAGTTTGAACATTCTCATTAAGTTGATGAGTATCGTGAGCGTGGTCTTCGCTGGTCTAATTGTTCGCTATGCTTTGCAGTTATGACGTAATTGCCTGGAAATTCCCACGAATCTTGCCAAAACCGGTTTTTTTAAAATTCTTCCCACAAACAGTCCCGAAATGGGTAGAATGTGTTGTTCGAGTCGTCTGGTAACCTCTATCAACGACACGAACAATCAAAACATCACGGCGAATGAGTAGGTAACCGAAGTGACGACCGCAACAAAAACACGCGAATGTAAAACAAACGGAGAATTGACAGGTATCCGGGATGCCGCTGTCTTACAGCGAGCTTTCGAGAACGCCTGCCGTGTTGCGAATACCTGTGATGAATTTCGTGGTCATGACGTTATCGTCCTCGACACCAGCGAAATCACTCCGCTGTTCGATTACTTCGTGATCGCAACAGGCAAGAGTCGACGTCAATTGCGTGCGATGGCTGACCATTCCGATGATGTCCTGGCTGAAGTCGGCTCAGAACGTCGCAGCACCTCTGGTTACGAAACCGAGTGGATTTGCCACGATTACGGTGATGTCGTCTTGCACGTCTTCTCTCCCGACGCACGAGTAGAATTCGACCTAGAAAACCTCTGGGCAGACGCCCCACGAGTTGATTGGAAGTCAGCGACGATTGCTGATTAGGTTCGTGACAGACAGAAAAGCAACGATTGCCTAAGAAATCAAACGGTCATCGTCTCTGATTGATTCGTGGATCGTCTGAATCGCAGCAGAAGCAGGGAAAGAGATGCTAGCCCTAGTAGCAAGAAACTACTTGGTTCGGGCACACCCGAAACCAATGTTGCTGACGCTTCGAGCCGATTCCAACTTGTAAAACCATCATTTAGACCGCTGACAAGATCAAAACTCAACGGATCGACTGGCAAAAACGAAATCGGTTCACCCGAAAGGTCCACGGAAATTGTCCCTGACACAACGGTCCCCGCAGCAAATGGAGTACCAACTCCTCCAGATGGATTCCCGAAACGAATACTATCGGCAAACGTACCCGTCGTCGGGGCAAAACTCGGTAAGCTAGCGATTCCGTTAAAAGTTAAACTCCCGGAGCTATAAGGAGGATTTCCAACGTCTCCTGCATCTGGAGTGATAAAGTCTGTGTGAACTCCTGGATTCCCTTCGTAATCCCATTTCACTCCAAGAAACCCCTCGAAAGAAGTACCTACGGTATCTGCATCGAAGGTTCCAGAGACGCTAAATACAAACGTATCTGTTGTATATTCTTCGATACTCAAGATGAGTGCGCTCTGAGCAGTCACCGGAAGGAGGCAGACGAGAAGTAAGGCGTACGAAAACTTTGACACAATTCTACTCTCAAAAACGATTAAACTTGTACGGGCTTTCAGGTGATGCCTGAGTTTAGTCTCATGTACTAGCATAAAACAAGCAAGTGATCTAAGCATCTGTCGTAATAGACGATAAGTGTATTACGACAGAATGTATCTAACTATAAATGAGGTGGTACCAACTTGACGGGCGCGCGATTCCTTAAGAGTTGTGGATCGCTTCGAAGCGGGTTGGGGTTTGGTAGTCTATGGATGAGTGTCGGCGGGAGGTATTGTAGTAGTTGATGTATTCTCGGATTTCTTGT
>JABJMI010000654.1 GCA_018659505.1 Planctomicrobium sp. | reverse complement strand
TCAGCTTCAGTCGGCAAACGGTAAACCAATCCGTCGGGCAGAGACCCTGCGGATTGTTCTGCTTTTGTGAGCCAAACGCAGAAAGCTTTCATATCGTTATAGCTTACGCAAACGACAGGGAAGTTCTCATTATGGGGTGTGCCATGGTTGGAGTCTCTCCAGCTTTTGTCCTCCATCTCTACCCAGGGGTGCGGCGGTTTCCCGGTATGAGTGTGATTCGGAATCCAGTTTTGATCGAAACACATTGTTGTTCCTTCTGGCTTTTCAGCATCGCTGATGTAACCAGTCTCTTGAGCGAAACGACGGAACTGTCCTACGGTCACTTCCGTGCGGCCCATCCAGAAACCTTCTTCCACACGCATCGATCTGGGCTCTCCTTCGTAAGCTTCTCGAATACCTGCTCCCGAAGAAAACTTCGCTCCCCCTTCTTGCCCAACTGCCCATTCCTTTTCGGCAGCAGTGCTGCCCATTTTGAATTCACCAGGCGGAATGAAAACGATCTCAAGATTGATCCCCTGCCCCATGTGAACTTGTCTGGCTGTCCCTTTGACTGGTTCCTTGGCATCCGCAACATCATTCAAAATCGATAACCAGCACACAGCAGCAATAAGAACAGCGGTGAACTTAATCGGAGGAACAGACTTCAAGTTTTTCATGGGTGTTCTTCTCTCTAAATGGTGTCCTCAGAGTGTAACTTCAGGTGACGTACGATTACTACCAGAATCGCATTCTGCGAGTTTACAAATGGGGACAAACCTCGCTGGTTGGGAATCCGGGTAGCTTCCTCTTTGATCAGTTTAGTAGAATGTGTTGATGTATTGACTTTGAAATCCGCTATTCTTTTGGACCTCAATTGCGCATGTATCATCCCAGTTTTCAAAGGTGCTGGTTTCCATTGGTAGTGGTCCTACAGCTGGGATTCAGTCAATTGACAGTAGTAGCTGAAGTATGTGTCCAGCCGGCAAATGTGTTGCTTGAAAGCCCTGAATCATCGCAGCAACTTTTAGTCACCAGTATCGACGCAAAGGAAAGATCGCACGATCTTTCGCGATCCGTGGATTATGAAATCATCCCTTCTGACTTGGCTACGGTCAGTGAGAACGGACTGATTCGACCGCTCCTCAATGGCAGCGGTGAACTCATTGTTCACTATCAAAATCAGAAATTCACAGTGCCGATTATTGTCAGGGATTTGAATGATCCAAGACCTGTATCGTTCCAGAATGAGATACTCCCGATACTGACAAAGTCTGGCTGCAACTCTGGTGGATGCCATGGTAAAGCGGAAGGTCAAAATGGATTTAAGCTGAGCATCTTTGGGTTCGATACTGTTGCAGATCATCAAGCGATTGCAATGGAAAGCCGCAGTCGCCGGGTTTCCATAACTCGTCCTGAACAAAGTTTGCTTTACCTGAAAGGGTCGGCTCGTTCTCCGCATGGAGGGGGGCAGAAGATTGACCCCGGCAGTGATCGCGATCTACGTTTGTTACGCTGGATTACAGAGGGGGCAAAGTTTGAATCACAGACCGACATCGAGAGTCGAATCGTTGGAATTGAAATCAAACCAGCTCAAAAAACTCTTCTCGCTGAGGAGTCGCAGCAAATTCGTGTGACAGCGATTGATAGTTCGGGGAATCGTCGCTGCGTCACGACTGAAGCTGAATACGAGTCGAACGCCGAGTCTCTCGCGGATGTAAATTTGTCCGGTTTGGTACAGGCGAGCAATATCCCCGGCGAGGCTGCCATTTTAGTCCGGTATCTGGGACACGTTACCGTTTGCCGAATCACAATTCCTCAGCCGAATTTGCAGTTTGATCGTCCGCAAGAAAATAACTTCGTAGATCGCTTGGTTTGGGACAAGTTGGAACGATTGGGGATTGCCCCGAGTGACCTCGCGGATGATGCGACGTTCATGCGACGGGTCTATCTCGACACAATTGGAACGTTGCCAACTTCTGCTGAAGCGCGTCAGTTTCTATCAAACTCGGATGTCGGGAAAAGGTCGCAGCTGATTGACGTACTTCTCGAACGCGAGGAGTACGTCGATTACAACACGATGCGTTGGTTAGATATCCTGCGTGCGGATCAACTCAAGATATCGCCACAAGGAACAGTCGCGGTGCAGCGATGGTTGCAACGGCACTTCGCAGAGAACCGACCGGTCGATCAACTTGCTACTGAATTACTAACAGTTCAAGGAAATACATCGGCTGAAGGCCCGGGATCTTTCTACAAAATTCTAAACGAACCTGACGACGCAGCTCGCGCGATCAGTCAATTGTTGCTTGGAGTACGAATCGAATGTGCTCAATGTCATCACCATCCTTCCGAACGCTGGACTCAGGCAGACTACGTTGGCTTAGCCGGTTTCTTTACTGGACTGAAACTTAAAAAACTCCCTAACGGTGAACAAGCACTTGTCTCGTTGGGAGGCAAGGATCTTCCGCATCCGCGCGATGGAGAGCTTGTCACTGCCAGAGCATTGGGAGCCGAACCGGCGAACTTTTCCAATGTGACTGATCGTCGCCGCGTTTTGGCGGACTGGATGACAGCAGATGAGAATCCGTTCTTCGCCAAAGCGATTTCCAATCGACTCTGGTCACATTACTTCGGTCGTGGTTTAGTCGAACCGATTGACGACATGCGCGAGACCAATCCGGCGACCAACGAACCGCTTCTGCAAGCACTCGCTGACCACTTACGTGAAACTGGTTACGACGTGAAAGCCTTCACTCGCACCATGTTAAATTCACGGGTCTATCAATTGAGTTCAGCGACGAACGAATCGAACGTTCGTGATTTACAGAACTTCTCACACGCTGCGTACAAAACTCTTCCCGCTGAGGTTTTGCTCGATGCGATCTGCCAAAGCACGGGAGTCAATGAAAAATACAATGGCTGGCCGGACGGTTATCGAGCGATTCAGATTTGGGATAATCGAATGCCATCGTATTTCTTTCGCATCTTCGGTCGACCAGTCAGGGCAACTGTTTGCGAGTGCGAGCGAAGCAGTCAGCCCAGCATTTCTCAGGCGATGCACTTATTAAACTCCCCAGAGATTGCGGAGAAAATTGGCAATCGACACGGGACAGCTCGTAGGTTAGCGGAGTCAATTCCTCCAGATGAAATCATAGACGAATTGTACCTCAATACTCTTTCGCGTTTTCCAACAGAAGCAGAAAGAGTTTTAATGTCACAAGCATTTGAAGAATCCGGAACGAACAAACGAGCAGCGACAGAAGATATTCTTTGGGCGTTGTTGAACTCGAAAGAGTTTGTATTCAACCATTAGAACTTCTAAGGAATGAATCACCACGGAGACAAGGAGAACACTGAGTTAAGAAAGTATGGGACTTCGGAGTCACTAAGCATCGACAGAAACAGAGCGTTTATTATTTCTCCGTGTCTCAGTGCCTCCGTGGTGAATTTATTTTCTTGTTGAATTCAGCCACAAAGTTGTCCGTTGAATCAGTTCCGTTTAGAATTTCTAAGCAATGAAGAGTTGAGAAAAAGGAATCAGAATGTTCGAAGTCTCACTAGGGAACAACAAAAGTTCGACTTGCGAAGGAGTCTCTCGCCGCCACGCTCTGCGGCTTGGGACCTCTGGTTTGATCGGCGGGTTGACGCTACCTCGACTCTTGGAACTACAAGCAAAGGCTGCATCTTCAGAAACCGCAAAAGCAAAATCTTGCATTTTTCTATTCCTGGAAGGGGGACCGCCACATCAGGATATGTGGGACCCCAAACCAAAAGCTCCGACAGAAATTCGCGGACCGTTCGGTGCGATTCCAACAAATGTTTCAGGCACATTCGTTACCGACCAGTTGCCGTTGTGTGCCAAGGTCGCTGACAAATACACCATCATTCGCAGCCACAGTCATCGCGATAACGGTCACACAACCGGATATCATTATGTGATGACCGGCCGCAAGCCGAACTTCGCTGATGGCGATAATCCTGTTCCAAACAACGATTTTTTCCCTTCTATTGGTTCAGTTGTTTCTCGAGAAT
>JABJMI010000131.1 GCA_018659505.1 Planctomicrobium sp. | reverse complement strand
GGTGAGGCGACAAGAGCGAAATCTCCTTGCGTTCGTAGAGTTGCTCCGCAACGCCTTCTTCTTCATCGAGTCGAAATAAGCACTCAGGTGTGACAGCATACAACTCTCCTTCAATGCTTATACCAAATCCCTTCGCGACCTCAATAAGTCCGGGATAGCTGCCGAGATTGTAGAGTCGGTAATGCGGTTCAGTGACAGCTTCGCCCAGATAAATTGAGTCCTTCAGTAGGTAGTGTCGGCAGTCATGACGCTTGAGCGTTCCGTAGACGAATATCACCGTCAATTGATTATCGTGATCCTGCATAGAAACTGTTGAGCAATGTGGTGTGGGAAGTCTGAATTATATCGACGCAGGAACTGGTTCTTCGACTTTGTGAGGTTCCTTTTGGCTGCTCCAGTCTTTACCGAAGAGCCAGGAGGCGTTTCTGCGGATGTCGAAGAAGATCATGTTCAGGACGGGGACAATCAGCAGCGTGAGCACCGTAGCGAAAATGAGTCCGAATGTGAGTGTGACTGCCATCGGAATTAAAAACTTCGCTTGAAAACTACGTTCGAACATCATCGGCGTTAACCCGGCGGATGTTGTAACGGTCGTCAACAGAATAGGTCGCAGGCGAAGGGTTGCCCCTTCGATGCTTGCTTCGAATTCGCTCATCCCTGCTCGGATTCTGCGGTTAATAAAATCAACAAGCACCAGCGAATCGTTCACTACGATACCGGTCAAGGCAATGAGCCCGATCATGCTCAGGATCGTCATTGGGTTGTTTGTCATCCAGTGACCGATGATCGCTCCTTGGAAGCCAAATGGAATTGCAGACATGACCACTAACGGTTGGGCGTACGATTTGAACAACGCCGCGAGCATCATGAAGATCATCAGCATCGCCACCGGGAATGCCATTTTCAGACTGCTGAATGATTTCGCTTGCTCTTCGCTGCTGCCGAGGAATTCGATCTTTGTGCCGGGGTATTTCTTATTGATCATCGGAACAAAGTCAGCTTTGACTTTCGAGATAACATCGCTGGTCGCTGTAATGTTGGTGTCGATATCTCCGTAAACGGTGATGGCTCGTCGTTGTTGTGAACGGTGAATTTGTGTGAACCCGCGAGTCTCATTCACCTCAGCGATTTCCTTGAGGGGAACCCAGCCACGTGTTCCATCTGCTCGAATGGGAGTCGGTATCCACATCTCTTCGATGTTAAAAACATCTTCCCGATATTCTTCGGGGTAACGGACCATGATTTTAACATCTTCTCGATTGCGCGTGATTCTTCGTGCTTCGCTTCCGTAGGTCGCTGCCCTAATGTGTGACCCTAGTGAGGCTTTTGTGATTCCGGTCGAACGTGCCGAATCGAGTAGGCTGATTTGCAATTCTCGCTTGCCAATTTCGAAGTCATCGGAAAGATCGACAACCCCAGCATAAGTCGCCAAGTGTGTTTTGAATTCTTCAACGACCTTATTGAGTTGTTCCAATTCACGACCTGAGATACGAATCTCGATATCCTTCCCACCGGGACCACCGTTCATCACTTCCCATTTGACCGAGTTGACTCCGGTAAAGGTCTCGGAAACTTTTCGCAGCTCAGCGAGAACTTCTTGGCTGGAACGTAACCCTTTCAGGTCACGTTCATCGGATGCCATCAGTTCTATCCAGATTTGACCGACGTTCGATGCAATTTCTAGTCCCATACCACCAGCACCGCCGACGTCCATCATGACGCCGACATCCATTTGCACGCCTTCAACCTCTTCCAGTTCGGAAGCTTTCTCTCCGATGACGCGCAGCTTTTCTTCAACGGCAGCGACGTTCGAACCGACGGGCATTTCGATCTGTGCATACATCGATTCGGAATCCATCTTCTGGATGAATTCCCACTTCACAAGGTTTCCCGGAGACCATTTCACTTGCTGTTTAGGTGAGTCTGCTTCCTCTGCACCATTCAGTTCGCCGATATCGAGACTATTCTCAATAGGAACTTTCCCCATGACCAATCCAATCGATGTCAGACAAAATGCCATGGCTATTGCGAGAGAGATGTATCGCCAGCGAAGTGCAATTCTCAATAAGCCGCCGTAAATTGCCATGAGCTTGTTCAGGAAACCGGTTTGCAGAGAATCAAAGAAGTGAGCAACTCTGCCGAATGCGTTCTTGCGGGTTTCTTTGCGTTTCTGTTTTCGAGCAGGGAGATGGCTGAGGTGGGCGGGCAGGATGACGAGTGCCTCAATCAGCGAGACAGACAACGCTGCAATGACGACTAATGGTAACTCTCGAAAGAAGTCACCAATCTGACCTTTAATGAACATCAGCGGAGTGAACGCTGCAATCGTTGTACAGACAGCGGTCGTAACCGGCCACTGAACTTCTTGAGCGCCTAAGATAGCTGCTTTTCGGGCGGGCATGCCTTCTTCAACACGGCGATAAATGTTTTCGCCAATCACGATGGCATCGTCGACAATAATTCCTAAGACGATAATCAATCCGAACATCGAAAGGAGATTGATGGAGACCCCAAGCAATGCCATTACGATGAATGTTCCTAGGAACGATATAGGAAGCCCGATCGCTGTCCACATCGCCACTCGCCAGTTCAGGAACAGGACGAGGCTCAATACGACGAGAAAGAGTCCCGATTTGCCGTTGCGAAGCATTAGATCAAGTCGCCCCTCAACGAACCTTGCCAAGTCGTTATGGGCTTCTACTTGAAACTGATGCGGAAACGGATTGTTGTAGCTTTCTTTATAGACCTTCATCGGGTCCGGACGACCTGCGAGGACATTCAATCCACCAGAGAAGTCGGGCAACAGTTTCCCAATGAACCCTTGCTTCTCTGGATCTTTCCCTACGGAAAACGGCTTGCCTTGTTTACCCGCCACGTATGCTTTGACAAGAGACGAAATCTGAATCGCATCTTGCGTCGCGGTCTTTTGAATCGTCAGCGTGGCGGAGCGTTTCCCCGCCCAGAAACTGGTGACATCGCTATCAACGAACTGATCACGAATGGTCGCGACATCTGCTAAACGGATGACGCGCCCATCGGGCAAAGCACGAACCTTGATCTCTTCCAGATCGCGGCCTTCCCTCTTCTCACCGAGTGTGCGCACAGAAACTTGAGAACGGTCGCCTTTGAGGTTACCTGCCGAGACATCCAGATTTGTTTCACGAATCGCCTGAGAGACTTCTTCAAATGTGAGATTGTATTCGAGCAATTTTTCGGGATCGATTTCGACACTGATCTCATCATCTTTGATCCCGGAAACCTGTACATCGCTGACGCCGGGCAGTTCCAGGATTTCGTCCTTCATGTCCCTCGCTGCGCGCTTGAGCGCGCGTTCGTCACCGTCTCCATAAATGGAAACCATAATCACCGGCAGGGTGAGTTCCATTTTGTTGACGGTGATTTTTTCGAGATCATCGGGCAGGTCTTGCAGCGCATCAATTTCGTTTTTGACCTCCTGCAGGACTACATCGACATCTTTGACGGTGTTGTAGAGACTCAATGTCGTCTGCGAGAGACCTTCAGAGACGGAGGAATCGACCTTCTCGACACCTTTCACATCGCGGACGGCTTCTTCCACTTTAATCGTAACTGCCC
>JABJMI010000132.1 GCA_018659505.1 Planctomicrobium sp. | reverse complement strand
TGAATCCCTACTGGGTGGTCTGGATCGGTATTTAGTTTCCCCAAATCGTCTCGCATCATGTCCAACGCACTTAAAACGGCTCACTTACGAATAGCACGGCCAACAGATAGGCTCGATGAAATTGTTGATTTCTATCGAACCGTTCTCGGATTTTCAGTTCTGAGTGAATTCCGAGACCATGATGAATTTGATGGTGTCATGCTTGGGCATTCAGGTGCTCCGTATCACCTGGAGTTTACCAGCAAAGCAGGGCATGAAGTTGGACGATCCCCGACCGAAGACATTCTGCTGGTATTCTATATCCCGGATCGATCAGAATGGGTAGAAACAATCTCAATGATCGAATCGCAGGGTTATTCAGCAGTAAAGTCTTTTAATCCCTTCTGGGAAGTAGCTGGCAAGACGTTCGAGGATCCAGATGGGTATCGGATTGTTATTCAGAATAGTGAATGGTCGCGTTGATCAACATTGATGAAAAAGTGTGTGACTGCTTCTCTCAAAATCTACTTTTCACTGGCAATAGATGAATTCTGTTTCTTAACGAAACTTTCTATTTGAGCAAGTTGTTCTTCCAGCTTCTTATAATCATTGCCTTGTCGTTGAAACTCCTTGTTCAGTTGGTCGAGAAGTCGCTGCGCCGTTTTTTGTACTTCTTGATCATCGTCTTCAAGTCCCTTCTGAAAACGAGTTTCCAGATCATGTAATTGAAGTAATTCCACGTTCTGTGGAATCTTCAGTGATGAGAGCTCGATGTTGTCCGTTAAATAAATCGTCATTGTTGGTTGCAGAAAGTAGACTCGTTTAAGATTGCCTCGCCCAATGGCAGCACGAGCGATTCCGCCCATAATGTTGATCCGATAATCAGTCGTGACTTTTTTCCCCAGCACATCCATTGTTGTTGCCGGTCCCGGTAATAACACGACCTGTAGACCTGGATAGTTGGTCTCTGCAAATTCTCTCAAGACACGATTTGCCGTTGCTGTGTCACCCTGGTAATGAAAACTTTCGTTTCCATTCACCCAGAACTGAAAGACACGCGACTCGTCATTGATGGCATCTACCAGATTCGGCCAGTCTGTGTAGTTCGCTGCCGAGAGTGGTTTGTTTCCTTCTTCAGAAGTGGCAGCTGCAAAGCAGATTGTTGGAACCAAGAGCAGGCACACCAAGGCGATTTTCATGAGAGTATCCTTAATTCGTGAACTCGACAGAACTTCTGATGAGCTTTCAAGAAGATAAGTTCAACGTAAATTTCAGAGATCTGCAAGTCACAGAGTCCAGTAAACATCACATCACCGGGAGCGCAGCGGTGAATCTGGAAGCAGAAGCATTTCAGCAAGCGGGACACCTTGCCGTTCGACCGAATTCAATGTTTTAGTGCCGGGTGGAGGCGGAGTCAGTGAGTCCCATGGATCGGCTTTTCTCCGAATGACAAGAACGTATCTTGAGAGATCGTCTCGGTGATGATCGTAAGCACTGAGGACAATGTCTGGTCGGTTCTTTAACCAAGAGCCTTGTTGCATGAAATGTAACTGCAGCGGATGCAATACAGGAGCAACTTCAATCACTGCTCCTTGAGGAATCTCTTCAAGACTTTCTTCCAAAAACTTTGGGGTGACGCTATCTCCCCAGTAGGTGGGTTCGAAGCCTAAATCTTCCGCTTTCCAAAGTCCTCCGACAATCTCGCTATAATAACCGAGATGACAGGGGTGCAAAGTGACCAAGTTGAAGATTGGTCCTGCGAAGCAAAGTATTAGAAAACCAGTTGCAATTCGGTTTCCGTTTCTAAGTTGTAAGCTGTCGAAAATCCTCTTCATTCCCAGTCCGGCAAAGATCGCGAAGAGCGGAAATGACATCAGGAACAATCTCGCGCCGTCATAGACAGTGACTCCCGGTAAGGCGAAGACGACAAGCGGGATGAGCCATGCACCGAATATCAATTGAGTTCGAGGATCGAACAGGCTCCTGCGTGAATTCTCATCGTCCGTTCGTTTGAACATCGCGATCAATCCGCAGGACAAAAATCCAAGAGGCATCGTGATAGCGAACAGGACGAAGGGATAGTGCCAGGGAACATCTGTGTCTGCGTATTTCGTTCCGAGATAGAAACAGTTCAAACTTGCCCGTTCGGTCGCTCGGAGGAAGTATTCTTTGAGATGCTCAACCGGATCAATCCATAACCAGGGCCAGCCAATAAAAAAAGTGGCAAATGCGAATAGGAACAAAGCAATCACAGGAATGAGTGATCGCAATCGCCAATTCCACAGTCCCCAGATGACAACGACAGGAATGAGTAAAATTGCATGAATTTTCGTTAAGAGTACCAGCCCTAACAGAACGCCAGGAACAAATGCTCTCGTCGCTGTCGGTTGTGCTTTGGCTGTCGTCTTCCAACTGTTCGCTAAGACGAGAACAAAGGCCGTATAGGTCAAACAAGTACACATTTCCAGTGATGCAAGATGTGCATGACCGAATAACCTGGGCATACACATGACTGCGAGCGTTGAATAGCAGCTCACGTGGGAACCGAACCATCTGCGCGAATAGAGCCCAATCAATAGCACCAGCAGTCCAAACTCAAATGCTGAGGCAAGCCTAGCAGCACTGACAAAATAAGCCCCTTTGGAATCCTCTGATGAGAATTCTCTCACCAGCCTGTTTGCAACTCCTAAGGCGATTCTTCCTAACGGGGGGTGATCAGGGTTGTAGCCTGGATTCTCGTAAATTTCGAGTTGAGTCTCGGGATGAAATGCTGCCAATCCAGCATCGAGGAATGAATCAACGAGATAGACTCCGACTTCAATATTAAAACATTCATCGAAGGTTAAACCGGGACCATTGCCTGACCATTTGAGTTCGTCGGCAACGTCGATGTTTCCAGCGACAAGCAATGTCGCAACCAGGGCAGCAACCCAGGGAAAGAGAGGTGATAAAAAAAACAAAGCGACCCTTTTAGAAAGGGTCGCTTTGTCGTTAATGGTCGAGCCGCTCATAAACGAGTCCGGTAATCGATCCTTATGTATCCAGCTATCTTTCGACGAGCTGATTGCAATTTAATATCTACAATGAAAATGTTAAATACTGCTTTGACTCGAAGTCAACTCTAACCGAAAACGATTTCAGAACTCCCCAAAGCTCTGCAGTGGTGGACCCACGAAATCAGCGGGTCGCCTTCGTTTCTAAGAGAATTTAACGCTTCTCACTGCGTCGTTATCTTGCCAGCTTAGCTCGTCGAACGAAAAGCTAGGTCGTCATCCATAACAACCGGTCAGCGCTACGCTCGACACTTCGCAAAGGCGGCTTTATTGCTAAAGCCGTAGTACTTACGCGAGCGTCTTGCGACGGCTAACCAGAGTACGAATACGCTCAGCGAGAAGTGCAGCATCAAACGGTTTACGAAAAGTTTCGTTGAAAATCGTTCGATCAAAACCACTCGCAGTATCTTCATCGCTTAAAAGGGCGATGAGGACAGTGTCAGTGTAGTCGTTATTCTTGCGAAGATTCTGGGCAATCATCAAGGCTTCGTTACGTCCCATTGCGAAGTCAATGACAACACAATCAGGATGCAGCGATTCCGCCTGGATGCCGGCTTCGAATCCGCTGGCAGCTAGTTCGACTTTAAAGTCTTCGACTGGAAGGACTCCTTCCAATCCGCCACGCATGATGCTGTCAACTCCGACGAGGAGCAATTTGCCCATCGCTTCGTCTTCTAGCTCACCGAGTGGCATACCGTGTTCTTTCAAGAACCGGATCAAGTGCTCGCGGGGAATGCGACGATCCTGGGAACCGGGAATCCGATATCCGCGGAGTCGTCCTGAGTCGAACCACTTACTGACGGTACGTGGTGCAACCTTGCAAATCTTAGCGACTTGACCGGTAGTGAAGATCGTCCTCATTGCGGGCTCTCCAATCACAATCTGTCTGGGTCAGAGTAGTACAGTCTACTCGTAATCTTCACCCCAACTTCAACACGCGGCCGGCTCTCCTAGCCCGTGGGTCCATGGCATAAACCAGCGTTGAATTCAGGGTAGTCTCAGGTTAGTTATAAGTGTTTTTTAGGTGACTGTGCCCGCATCACTTTGATGCGAAACCCTCGCAGTCACTAAAAACCTTCTCGGAGAGGAAGCCCAAACGGATCATCATCACAACGACAAATTGCCGTTCCAACAAAAACCGCCTGACTCACAAGCGAAGAAATCCCCTTGAGTCCTAAGAAACAATAAAGCAAAGGAGAAAAGCTGACATCTTGTCTGCTTCTCCCTGCGTTCACGTTCTTTGTGAACTCCCCCCTAATAGATGGAAAGATCTGTTCGGTTGATTTGCGTCTTGCAATCGTTCAGGGAGGCACCCCCGAACCGAATAGATTTAACCACCTGACTTACATTGTCGGCTTTGACGGGCTATCAACTTCAGTCGGATTCAGCACTACTGTTGAGACTGACGGTGGAATTCCGTTCTGCGACACAATCGATCCTGATTATTTGACCGGTTTCAGCAATTATAGCCCCATTTTCAGATGCAAAACTTCTCTAATTGATCTAATCGTTCCAAAGAGGCCGTTCTAATTTTCAACAAATCCTTAGAACTGAACCTCGACCTGGTTCTATTCAAATGTATACCTCGTTTTATTGATTGGTAGAATTCTCTGTTGCTTTCCCATTTCCCTGTTCAGATCATTTGACATTCCAAGACTCCTAAACTACCTATACGTAAAAATCAGCGTGACCGGCAGTGTTTGCCGTCAACGAAGGAATCGATATTCACGCAACGCTCACCAGTTTGCACTCGGGGCTGGAT
>JABJMI010000776.1 GCA_018659505.1 Planctomicrobium sp. | reverse complement strand
TGTTTTCCGTCAGAGCTTGTAGACCTTTGGATGCCGCTTCAGTAACTGGGTCGCTGTACATCGGTGGCATAGCACTTCCGTGCGACGTTAATCGACTCGAAGCTGGTTTGACTCTGACGACATATGAATCCTTTTCTTGAGCTTCCAGTTTGTTCCCAATCGTGCCTGAACTTCCACCCGATCCAAATAAGGATTGTTGCATCATTTCAAATCCTTCCGGCTCACTACTCGCAAAGGTGAGAAGAAGAATGAAAAACGTCATCAGGAGCGTAATCACATCACTATACGTAACAAACCAGCGAGGAATCCCACCATCGTCAGACGCTTTACCTTTCCTACCGCTCATCTGTTTGTCTCTCTTTGAGTCCCAACGAAACTAATTAAATGTAAATTCACCACGGAGGCACGGAGAACACTGAGGGGAACTAGAGCATCTCCAATTCTTTCTCCGTGTCTCAGTGCCTCCGCGGTTTTCTTTTTTTAATATCCAACTTGTCCGAGATTGCCATTTTTAATGTTGATCGAAGTATCGTATTTACGCTGCGGTCAGCACTGACTCGGGGCGACTCGAATTCGACAGGAACGCAGAGAGTCGCTCGGTGACGACCGGAGGAGTGTGACCTTCGACCAATGATTCAAGCCCTGACATCATCAACTCACGAATAAATACTTCTTCCTGAGATCGTGCTTCGAGTTTGCCTGCCAGCGGAATGCAAAACAGATTCGCAATGACCGCGCCATATAAAGTCGTTAATAACGCTGTTGCCATCCCGACGCCAATTTGGCTGGGATCATCTAATGTTCGCAACATTTGGACTAATCCGATGAGAGTCCCAATCATCCCGAAAGCTGGAGCCGCTGCAGCGGTGGCGTCAAGAATTTTCTTGCCGTTTTCGTGTCGCTGTTCGATGTAGACAATTTCTGTTTCCAGCATCGTGTGTAACTCTTCTCGAGAGTTCCCACCGACGACTAGTTCGAGACCTCGCTTCATGAAAGAATCATCGATCTGCTCAAGTTGCTGCTCTAAGGCTAAAAGGCCATCTCGACGGGCGACTTTCGCAAACTCCGCAAACTGAGTGATCACCGTGTCAGCTTCTGGCAACTTATACAAGAAGCAATTTTTAAGGACCGAGAAGACCCCAAACACTTTCTTCAAGGGAAAGTTAATCAGCAGCGCCGCGATTGATCCACCGACCGTAATCATCAGCGATGGAATGTTCACAAACGGGAGCAGCGACCCTCCAAGGAGAATCGATCCGATGACCAAGGCGGTCCCCATAAATAAACCGATGACAGTAGCGATATCCATCTCGCACCCTCTAATTTCTTTTGATTATTTTAATAGCCACTCAACGCATGTAGGCTAGTGCCATTTCTTACTCTCAACTCTCAACCAACTTTGCCTTTGATGCGGTACACGTTTGATAGTAGTTCTGCGATCGCGCGATAAAACTCGATAGGAATTTCATCACCAATGTCGGCAATCGCAAAGATCGCCCGGGTGAGCGGCTTACGTTCAAACACTGGAACGCCGTTCTTTCTCGCCGTTTCTGCGATACGTCTAGCGAACGCGTCGGTCCCTTTGGCAATGATGATCGGAGCTCCCATTGATCCTGTTTGATACTTCAGTGCAACGGCGTAATGTGTTGGGTTCGTAATGACCATGGTCGCTTGAGGGACTTCACTTAATGTTCTGCGATTCGCTGCTTCCTTTTGTGCTTTTCGAATTTTGCCACGAATCAGCGGGTCACCCTGGTCTTCTTTATGTTCGTCTTTGACTTCTTGTTTTGACATTTTGAGTTTTTCTTCATGACGTACCCAGCGAATTGCGTAATCCACAATCCCCCAGAAGAGTGTTACTCCCGACAGGCAAATCATGACCGACAAGAGAACCGTTTGTGCCACGGGAGTTTCTGAAACGATGAACCCGCTTTGCTCAGCACGGAAAGTTTGTATTCCGTATCGAAGAATCAAAATCAGAACTGTAAAGGAAGTGATCAATTTCAGGACCGACAGACCCCCTCGGAAGAGACTCTCTAATGAAAGCAATCTGTTCCAACCCGTGACTGGTGAGATTTTCTCCCACTTTGGTGTCAGAGGTTCAGTCGTCATCATGAAACCCGATTGTAAGTGAGTTGCCAAAAGTGCAGTGCCAGTTGTTAACAAACAGACGATGCCTGCAACAAATAAAAGATGAGAAAACAACCACCTCGCTGCGAGT
>JABJMI010000200.1 GCA_018659505.1 Planctomicrobium sp. | reverse complement strand
TCAAGAAATGCCAGTGGTTACCGATCATCTTGTGAAGGTCGGACCGGATTTAGAGCCTGTACGCATCGAAACGGAAATCGTATCGATTGACGAGGAATCTGTTCCCACATTTGACCCGGAGTTTGAATTTCTGAATGAACCTGAAGTGAGTGATTCTCCAGTGTCCACTCCTGGCTCAAGCGAGGAACTGGCGACAGCAGGTCCTCCCCTCGATCAGAATCATTCGGCAAAGATTCCCGTAACAGTTGTCGTTGAGTCGGAGGGTAATCCTCCAAAGGAACTACCTCTATCCGTAGAAATGTTTTCTGAAGATTTGCAATCTCCTGATGTGGGTGTGAAGGAGATTCCGCTACAACTCCATCCCATCACAATTGATTCCCTCGCTGTGATGAAACCGGAGATTCAAGGGAATGCTGATGTCAAAAAGGCACAAGCAGATGTGATTCCTGAACGCATTGAGCCAGTCCGAGACCCCAGAATCATTGTTCCAAAGCGGGTTCGACTGAACGAACCGATTGCTCGCAGAACGCTTGAAGAGTTTCGCGAGCCTCAGAATAATCCAATTCCCGAACAAACAACTCCCTCTCGTCCAGAAAGTCGTTCTAAGCCTTTACCAGACACCTCGAATAATGGCTTGCCATCATTGGAGGGACTTGAACCCATAGAACCGACGCGTTAATCGTTTGCGTTCAGTTTGACGAGACATATTGATTCGATTTCTGTGGATCCCTCATCTTCCCAGTTGGGGTGAATGTTCTCCAGCAGTAGTTCGGCATGTTCGTAGGTGCAAAAGCGATCCAGTCGACTGATCAATAAGAGGAAGTCATCGGATCGCAATGCCTCCTCGAATGATTCATACTTTGCGATCATGTGGTGCGGATTTATCGTGATGGCACGTTGGAAGCAGTGCTTTGTGACATTCGAGAACCCACCTTTACACGCGGCTGTTCCGGTGAGCAACAGGAACCGTAGTTCTCCCTGTTTCTGTAGTTTGAGACGAGATTCTCCAGCTAGATTTGCGAATGCCAGCATATGTCGTTCGTGAGTCTGCACGTATTAGTCTCCAATAGAGAATCCGAATCAATCAAGTCAGGTCAATCTGCAATCCATCGTAAGCCGGCTCGATGTGATCGGGTAAGCGATTGTTGAGTTCCGTGTAATCCAGTGAGTGCGAGATGTGGGTCAGATAAGCCCGTTTGGGTTTCAGTTTTTCGATGGCTTCGAGACTTTGATCGACCGAAAAATGTGTCGGATGCGGTTCGTCTCGAAGCGCGTCGATGACGAGAGTGTCGAGCCCTGCCAATTTCTCCCAGCTTTCCTCGGGTATCTCGCTGACATCCGTGCAGAAGGCGACATCATTGATCCGAAATCCCAACACGGGCATCTTCCCGTGCAGCAAGCGAATGGGAATGACCTCCAATCCCAATAGGCCAAATGGCTCCAAGCCGATGTTTTCAAATGTTAGTTTGGGAACTGCGAAATGGTGAGAATTGAATTTTGGTGGCTCAAAACAGTAGTAGAAGGCCTTTCGGAGATGTCCCTCAACCATCGGTTCGCAAAATAGCGGGACATCTTGTTTTAAGCGATATCCGAAAATGCGGAGGTCGTCGAGACCGTAGATATGATCCGCATGACCGTGGGTGAATAAGGCGGCGTGAACGCGAGAGACTTTTTCTCGGATTAATTGCAATCGCAACTCGGGTGGAGTGTCGATGACGAAATTGCCATCAGGAGCATTGACCAGCACAGATGTCCTGAATCGATGATTCTTGGGATCCGTTGAAGTGCACACTGCGCATTCACACCCAATGATCGGGACACCAACGCTTGTTGAAGTGCCCATAATGGTCATCCGTGGTGATACTTGTTTCGTCATCGTGACCTTTTCTCAACGCATACCGCTATTTCTAGGATGGATCATGCGTTTTTCTTGTGAAGTCGGCAAGTCAGCTCGAGCAATTCTTCAGAGTGCTCTGCACTGAGCCTCCATGTGAATTGTCGTCGCATCGACAATGACACAGATAGTTAACAGGTAAAGAGCGCATCGAATGTGCAGGACATGCCCGTTTCGTGGTCATTTTCACGAGAGGGATACGACTCCACGAATTGTCAACTCGTCGTAAGTACAGATTGTGCAATGGTTAGAGGAAACAGCAATAAAATGTCCGAGGTGGTACGGCAAATGCCAATAGGTTCTCTCGTGTGTGGAAGACAGTCATCATCAGAAGGCCCACGGATGATGACTGATGTTGCCGCGTCTTCTGGGTGTAGTTCGGCCGGGGGTAAAGCCGGAGTGTATCTGTGTGGATACTTTTCCGGGCGAGCGCCTTTGCTTCCGGTCGACTCCCCTGGGCGAGGTTTCTTTA
>JABJMI010000522.1 GCA_018659505.1 Planctomicrobium sp. | reverse complement strand
GAAGAATACGTAAAGACCTCTGAAAGTCATCAGAGAGTGACGGAACTCGCTGATGAGCTAGAGGAAATTATTCACAAAGCATCAATTTCCTCTTCGGATTACTCTCCGCAAACGACTCGTCACCTCAATGGATTACTCGGGATCTTGGGTCGTCAAAAACGTGAAGCTGATGAGTCAATTCAATCGCTGCAACAGCAACTCCTAGAAATGCGTACAGAAGGGGCTGAACTTTCGTCATGGGTCGAGGAACGTGATGACTTGGTCTCACAGCGAGAACAGCAGTTCAGGGAAAGTATTGAAGCTCTTGAAACACGAGAAGAAGAATTCGCAGTTGCCAGAGATGAATGGAATCAGGACCGAATGCAAGCAGAGCATGTCATCAGAGAGTTAGTGGTCCAGTTAGAAATTGCACTGGACCAAATTGCACGGCAGCGTGAATCGGAAAGCTCTCAAATGACACATTCTCACGGACGAAACGCCGCCTGAGGCACTTGCGTGCTTTTAATCTTCAACCCGTAGCATGCTATGGTAAGCTGCAGGTCGAGTTGACCCCGGTGTTTTTGTTTCGAGAAGTTGCCTGAGATAGTTGAATCTCGAAGAATGCCGTTCATGCTACTCGACTCACTTCTATGAAATCAGGTAATATCCGATCATTAAGTAGCTGAGCGATTTCTCAGAGCAACTCATCGAAATTTTTCAATTTAAGTCAAGTGTAATGGAACGACAGAAACTCAAAGAAACTCTGACAGAATTGCATTCCGAACTCGAAACATCGACCGAGCCCGTCGATGCGGAGACAATCGCTCTTTTACGGCAAGTTGCGACAGATATCGACAAAGTCTGTCTCACCGAGTCACCAGCTGTCGAAGAGGAATCTCCAGTGGTCGAAGAGAAAGAAGGCATGCTCGATCAACTCTTAAGCTTGACGGAAGAGTTCGAAGAATCGCATCCGAAATTGGCAGAAGTGATTGGGAAGGTTGCCTCGGCGTTGAGTCGGATCGGAATATGAGTGATCGGCGAAAGTCCTCAGTTGAAGAAATCCGCTCTCGGTTCGATCAGGATGTTGAAAGATTCTCAAACCTCGAGACCGGACAATCCGCAACCGTTGATGCGGCGCTTTCTCTTGACCTCATCGCAAACGCAGCGGTCAAAGTAAGTCCCCATGCCTCGTCGCTTCTTGATCTCGGCTGTGGTGCGGGAAACTTCTCGATGAGATTGCTGCAACTCCCAAATCAAATCGCTGATGTCACACTTATCGATTTGAGCCAACCAATGCTCGATCGTGCAAAACTCAGGATCAGTGAATCGACACAGATTCAACCCAGAGTATTTCAAACAGATCTCAGAGACTTCCGCTTCGAAGATGACAGATACGACATCATTCTGGCAGGTGCTGTGTTGCACCATTTGAGAACCGATCAAGAATGGGAGTTGGTCTTCCAGAATGTTTATGATTCGCTGCGTCCGGGAGGTTCCTTCTGGGTTTTTGATCTGGTTTGCTACAATCATGCAAGTGTGCAGCAGTTGATGTGGGAACGATATGGTCGCTACCTGAGCGAACTAAAAGATGAGGCATATCGTGACCACGTCTTTCAATACATTGAAATTGAAGACACTCCGCGTCCTCTCTTTTACCAATTGAATTTGTTAAATCAGAGTGGCTTTGCGGATATCGAAGTGCTCCACTCAAATTCTTGTTTTGCAGCATTCGGAGCAGCAAAACCGTTGAAATAAAATCAGGGTTTCTCTCTGATCTCTATAATTCGTCGATCTTAATCTTCGCATTAAGTACGACTCCAAAGGTTTACTATGAAATTCTTATTAACGAATGACGATGGCTACCAGGCAGATGGCATCGCTGCTCTGAAGGATGCGACCTCAGGATTTGGCGAGAGTGTGATCGTTGCTCCCAGTAGAGGTTATTCAGGCTGCGGACATCAGATTACTGATAAGTCATTGATACGTACCGAACCGGGAGGGGAGGGTGTACATATCATTCATGGGACACCTGCCGACTGCACGCGGCTTGGTCTCTTACAGATCGCACCTGATGTTGATTGGGTTCTCTCCGGCATCAATGAGGGCGCGAACTTAGCCGGTGACATCTTCATGTCGGGAACCGCTGCCGCAGCACGCGAGGCGACCATCTCCGGAAGGAAAGCGATCGCGTTTTCTCAGTACCTGCGTCAGCCAGAATATCTACAAGATTGGAAACGAACCACGCGCTGGACACAGAAAGTCATGACGACATTATTCGATATGAAACTCGAAGATGGATGCTTCTGGAACGTCAACTTTCCAGTCTTGAATGCCGATGCTCCAGACCCTGAATTAGAATTCTGTCGACACGACATCAGCCAGGTCGATCTCAACTATGACTGGACGGATGAAGGAGCTATCTATCGCGGTCAATTCAAAAATCGAGGTTATCTCCCCGGAAGAGATATCGCTGTCTGTTTCTCCGGTAAAATCTCAGTCACGAAACTCGCTTTGGATTGCAGCGTTGTTTGATTGAAAAAAGTTCATCGGAAATTTTAATGGCAAAACATCTTGGATACAAAGAAGAAACTGAATTAGATTTGATCATCATAAATCAAGCTTTTTCTGGAATCAGAAGATATTTTTGATCTGATACGAAGATTGTTCGTTATTGAAATGAACGCTGTCTCATTCGTAATATCTTGATTGAGCCAATTTCAAAACTTCATCATTCGCTTAACTCGGCTTTTTTATGACAGACCTAACAGCTCCTCCCGGGCAAATTATCAATGATGGTAGCGGTCGAATATTTCCGTGTGATGAGTGTGGCGCCGATCTTGTTTTCAATATCGGTGAGCAAAAATTGAAATGCCCCTATTGCTCAGCAGTCAAAGAAATAGACATCTCCGAAGATGCAGAAATTACGGAGCAGGATTTCGAAGCCACCCTCAAACAGATTCAAGAACAAAAAGTTGACGCCAGCCAACAAGAGAATGATCACAACGAAGTCCGTTGCGAATCATGCGGATCGAATGTCGTTTTTGACGGAACTCTCACGAGCACTGAATGCCCGTACTGTGGATCTCCGTTACAAAGAGAAAATGTTCATCGCGGTGGTTTCCGAATCCCTGTCGAAGCTGTCCTTCCTTTCAAGATTGACCAGCGACTGGCAGAAAACAAAGTTGCAGAGTG